>JAQCGX010000011.1 GCA_027619975.1 Nitrospinota bacterium | reverse complement strand
CATTCCCCAGAGCAAACACCGACCGGACAAAATGGTTGCCAGGGGCGTCCTCTTCGGAAGTGAAGGACTTGGTCCCCGAGCCGATGACCGGAGCGTTTAAAATATATTTAAAGGCGTTCGGATTGGGCGTGAGTTCCGTATCGACGACCTCAAAACTCTTCTCTAAATTTTCATTCATAAAAATTCCTTTAACAAGAGGGGTTTCCTATTTCGTAGTCTTGGATGGAATCACCAGGGTTTCGATTCAGGAAAAAGCCTCCTCAACCCCGGCAATGTTGAATCATTATCTATCGCTTCCCCAGTTGTGTGTTTTCAAAGGTTTCACAGAGAGGCTTGCTCAGCGTCGATTCCTTCAACAGGTCTCCAATAGAGGATTTTTGATACGCTTTTTCAATCATCTTAATGGAATCGTTGAGCCGCTTATGAAGCGGGCACAAGTTACTGCCATGCTGACCCAGGCCCAGAGGGCACTTGTCGATATGTTTTAGAGGGTCCACCGCATTGATTACCTCCAGCAAGGACAATTCCTCGGCTGGTTTGGCCAGGGAAAACCCGCCGTGCAACCCGCGTTGCGAACTTACGATTCCGGCTTTTCCAAGGGCCTGTAGCACCTTGGAGAGGTAACTGCCGGGAACCTTGGTGATTTTGGCGATTTTTTCGGTGGTCAACGCCGTTTGCGGAGTGCTTGCCAGGCAAACCACCGATCGAAGCGCGTATTCTGCTGTTTGGGAGATCATCTCACTTTTCCTGTATAAACTAGATATCTATATCTTGACATCCAATTATAGCACGGCTATATTAAAAGTAAATAGGATAAAAAGATCCAAATATCTAGTTATAGCGGGTTTTTTAATAGTGGAAAAGAGTTTATTGGAAAAAATATTTAACAGGAGGGCATCATGTTCATGACAAATTTAGACATTCATTCCCGGATCAACGATTTTACCAAAGAGGATATGCGTCTGGCCAAGGTGTTGGAGGGGTTGGGAATCGATACCTGTTGCGGTGGCAACAAATCCCTGGCTGAAGCGTGCAGGGAAAAAGGTCTAGACCCTAAGGTCGTCCTGAAAGAACTGGTTCCGAGTGAGGAACCAGTGGATTCCAGAGAGGAGGAAAAAGATTGGTCGGATGCGGATTTGACCGATCTTGTGACCCACATCGAAGAGACTCACCATGTTTATTTGAAAAAGGTTCTTCCGCAGTTGTCTGCTCTGATCGAAAAGGTTGTTAAAGCGCATGGAGAAAGGCATCCCGAGCTTTCGGATTTACAAAAAATATTCGCTCTTCTCCGGGCCGATCTGGAACCTCACATGATGAAGGAGGAGCGCGTCCTGTTTCCCATGATCCGGCAAATAGAATCCGGTGCGGGGCCTGAGGAACTTCATTGTGGAACTCAAGGGCCTATCAACGTCATGCGGATGGAACACCAGAGAGCCGAAGCCCTGCAAGAGAAATTACGCAAGATCACAAATAACTTCACCCTGCCTGAGGACGGATGCAAAACCTACCGTCTCATGCTGGAGGGGTTGGAAAATTTGGATGCCGACCTCAATGTTCATATTTATAAAGAAAACGAGGTCTTGTTTCCCCGGGTTCTTACTACGGAGACCGATTCAATATAACGATCTATCTCCGTATCGGCTTGAGGTTCGAGGAACTCCCTCCACCTCATTTCTCAAAAAAATGTATAATGGGCCGCATCACTAATTTTTTAAGAAAAATTTATTCCACGCATGAGCGAAGTTGAAACATTTGAAGAGGGGGTTCGCAAAGACCCTGACAACCCGGATTTGCGCTTCCAACTAGGTAAAGCGTATTTTTATACGGGAAAAAATACGGAAGCGATGGAAGCGTTGAAAGCATCCATTCGCCTGAAACAGGACCATGCCGAATCGCATTTTTACCTGGCCAAGGTTTTTGATATTCTGAAACGCTACGATGAAATGATCGATGCATTTCAGGAAGCGGCCTATCTTGCGCCTGATTGGGCGGAAGCTCATTATAATCTTGGGTTGTCTTTTCTAATGTTGGGTCGGGCGGAAGAGGGGATCGCTCCGCTTGAGGAGGCGGTGCGTCTGCAACCTGATTTTGCCGAAGCCCACAATGCCCTCAGTCTGGTTTACGGCATGACCGATCAACAGGAAAAATCCGACGCGCATTATATAAAAGCCGGGCAACTGGACCCTCGATTTCAAAAATAATTTTACAGAGATTGACGGTTCCTTTAGTATTTTCCGCGAATGAGCGGCGCCGACCGGGTTTCATAAAACTCCTTCAGTTTCCGATGAAGTTCTTTGGGGAGGGGAGCAAGGTCGCTTACCGAGCCATTGGCACGCACCTGTTCCGGCGTGGTGGCTCCAGGGATCATCACCGTCACCGCATCGAAGTCCAGAACCCAGCGCAGGGCCATTTGCGCCAGGGTCATTCCCTCCGGAACCTGCGACTTGAGTTCGTCCGCCAATTCGACCCCTTGAGCAAACGGAATCCCCGCGAAAGTTTCTCCGACATTGAACTGCTCGCCGTTACTGTTATAGTTGCGATGATCGTTTTCAGGAAAAGTAGTGCCAGTTTTAAATTTTCCCGACAACAGGCCGGATGCCAGCGGCAGGCGGATGATTAAAGAAACGTCTTTGGCCTGGGCCTGATCGAACAGGGCCGTGATCGGTTTTTGGCGAAAAATATTGAAGATGATCTGCAAAGAGGAGACTCCTTCCTGATCCAGACAGATCAACGCTTCTTCCATAGACTCCACACTCAGGCCAAAATGTTTGATTTTTCCTTCCTGTTTTAATATTCGCAACCATTCAAACAGGTCTCCCTGTTGCAATACTTCCGTGGGCAGGCAGTGCACCTGAGTCAAATCCAAAGCCTCCACCCCCAGCCGGCGGAGCGAGTTTTCCGTGTGCTGGCGAAACTGTTTCAGGGAAAAGTTTTCTATCCCACCGGGTTCCGGGAAACGGCCCAGTTTGGTGGCGATAAATATCTTGCCGTTATGTGCTTTTATAAACCTGCCGATCCGGGTTTCGCTCAATCCCTTCCCATAGACATCGGCGGTGTCTAAAAATGTAACCCCGGAGTCGACCGCCTCATTGAGGATGCATTTCGCCGTTTTATCATCCAGATTCCCCCAATCCGCCCCCAACTGCCAGGTTCCTAAACCCACTTCTGAAACAGGCGTTCCCTGCCCTGAAAAATTTCTATATTTCATAGCTTCTCCCGACAGGACAAGGCCTCGTGTCCATTAATGGCCGAGGGCTTGTCCTGTGTCAGCGATTTGTAAATAGTGATACTATTGAAAATACTTGCTACCGTTGTATTGCATTTGTTGGATAATCGCAAAAAATTTAAAGATAAATATAAAATGAATCGCTGGTGTTTATTATTAGGTGCTTTGTTTTGTTTGACGACGGGGTCTGGGTTTCGCGAGGTAGTTCATGCAGATGAATTGGGATTCAAGCAATATCGTGAAAACGTTTTAAAGCAGATTGCGGAATATAAAGCGGCTCTTAAAAAAGATCCGTCAGACGCTCAGGGTCATTTTCGACTGGGGGTGTCCTACCAGGCTCTGGGACGACATGAAGAAGAGATCGGTGAATACCTGGAAGCGATTCGGCTTGAACCAGATTTTGCAGAGGCGCATTTCAATCTGGCTCAGGCGTATGATTTGACGGAAGACGGGGTTCATTCGATTCGCCATATGCTACGGGCGCGGCAAATTTATTCCGCCCGCAGAAACCATCGGGGAATACGAACCAGCCAAAGACAATTGCGAGGGCTTTATGAAAAATATGGAACAGAGGATTCGATTGATCTCAGAGACTGATTCCGGGAAAAATGTATTGTGGTTTAATTGTATAGCAGCAAAAACCCCTCACTCATCGACCTGTTTCGTATTCATTGAAGAGCCTTGCAAGGGTTTTTCCAGTTCTTCCCCCACGATGCATCTGTAAAAAAATTATCGGAAGGATTGAGACGAAAAGTAAGGACTCGGACGGAACAGTCGAGAACTCAGAGATTTTTCGCGTTCCTTAAAGGCAGCAGCATGAGGACTTTTGGTTCAAGGCTTGAAAATAACTCACGGTGGAGCTACTATGAAAAGACTATGGAAAAAGATTTTGAACCCCTGAAAATTCGTTTGCGCATTATTTGTGATCGCCTCGACCCCGATGAACAGTCCTATTTTCGTCCTCTTATAGAAAACTTTACCGGAGCCACATCGGAGTTTCAGCGCATCATGCGGGATCTGGGAAAGTTTGGAGCAAAAATCACTGATGGGTCCAAGTTTGGAGTCTACCGGGAGGTTCAGCATCTCTTCGAGCAACCCCGCCACAAAAAATAACTTCCTATCGATGGATATTGATGCAGTTCATATTGTCGTCTGTGGTCGGGTACAGGGCGTATGCTACCGCAACAGTGCCAGGGTCCGTGCCCTGGAATTGAAGCTTGTCGGTTGGGTCCGAAACTGCCCCGATGGAACGGTGGAAATTCATGCCCAAGGGGATCGGAAAAACCTGGACAAGTTCATCGAATGGTGTGGAAAGGGGCCGCCCGCGGCAGATGTGACAGGGCTCGATGCGGTTCCGGTTGCCCGAGCGGGGATGGAAACATTTTTGATCCGATAACACCCAAATAAAAGAGCGAATTTGTGATTAAAATTGAAAATCTGGTAAAAAAGTATCAATCCGTTGTGGCGGTGGACCACTTGAATCTGGAAGTTCCCAAAGGCCAGTTGTTTGGGTTTCTGGGGCCGAACGGCGCAGGGAAAACCACGACCATCAAACTGTTGATGGGTCTTTTAAAACCCTCCAGCGGTTCCATCACCCTTGGCGGCGTGAATATCCATGAGGACCCTGTCAAGGCGAAGGCAATGGTGGGTTATATTCCCGACCGTCCGTATATTTACGAGAAGCTGACCGGCATGGAATATCTGGAATTCATCGCCGATTTGTATTCCATTGAAAAAAAAATCGTCCGGTCCCGCGCCATGAAGTTCCTGGAATTTTTTGACCTGAAAGATGTTGCCCACGAATTGATAGAAGGTTATTCCCACGGCATGAAGCAGAAGTTGGTTATTTCCGGAGCCTTAATTCACTCCCCTGAAATTGTCGTTGTGGACGAGCCGATGGTGGGGCTGGACCCCAGAGGCGCGCGGCAGGTAAAGGATCTATTTCGCGACTTATGCCAGGAAGGCACCACTTTGTTCATGTCCACCCATTCTTTGGGAATCGCGGAGGCCATGTGCCATCGGGTGGGGATCATCCTTAAAGGGAAAATGCTTTCGGATGGCTCTGTGGAGGATTTACGAAAACAGGCTCAGCAGGAACATGGCGACCTGGAAGAAATCTTCCTGAAACTCACAGGCGATAACGACATGCAATCTCTGATCGAGTCTCTGAAAGAACAGTAATCAATGAGTAATTTTCAGGGATTGGCTCCCTGCAACAGGATGTCCACTTCCAACTCCTCTTCTCCACGCTTAAGACGAACCACTGCACGATCGCCAAGGTTGAAGGTTTGCAGTCGGCCGATCAGGTCATCGACTCCTGCAAGGTTTTTTCCATTTATGGCCAAAAGCACATCGCCCACCTGGATTCCGGCCTGTTGGGCGTTGGAATTTTCCCCCACATGCACAACGTTGACCCCTGAGTCTTTCTCCTTGAGCTGAACACCCAGTTTTACCTTGTTGTCAGGCAATACCTTGTACTCCAGCCTCCAGGCGTAATCTGCCGAATAGAGGGGGATGGAGACATGTTTTACCTGCATTTCCCGATCCTTGAGTTCCTCCGGCAATTCAGTCACCGTGGGAAGGATGATGGAGTAGGCGTGTGGAATCCGGCGAAAAGCTCTCTTGGGAATTCCAAACCCGTATTGCACATGGAACCCTCCGGCGAGGACCACCAGCTTCGAGTCGCGGGTGGCCTCATCTTGCAGGAAATCGGCAACCGTCCGGGCCATCGTCTCTTCCCAGAGAAGCAGCATCTGGTAGGGTTTAATCAGAGCTTCGGCGTGATCGTTATGGCCGCCAAAGATCGACATGGAAAAAGATTTGTGGTAAATGTCATTTTCGTCCAGCTCGGGAAAATTCTCAGAATCGGTGTTCGATTCCCTTTTGCGAAATCGGTCTTCTGTTTCTCTTGAAGATTTGAGTCCGATGATGGGAATGGAGTTTTCCCTGGCAAAATCAAAGAGTGGCTGGTAAAGCGCGTATCCCGGCCCCCAATTGGCTTGAAACAGTTTTTTAAACTCAGGTTGCGGCAAATCGCCCCGATGCCAACGGTCCAGGTCGGGCTGAGCCGAGCGGCGAAACATTTCCATACCAACGGTGATTTTCCCAGGAAATTTTTTGGTCAGTTGCTCAAGCACTTCCAGTTGGGCGCGATGCGCTTCCAGGTTATCGTGGGTTTCTCCGATGTAAATGACGCGAGACCCGGAAATAGCCTCAATCATCTGATCCTTAGTCACAGCAATTCCGGTGGGAATATGCAGGATTTGATCTATCTCCAGCTGATTCACATCCCGGTAGGGAGACCCCGAATGAGGAACGGCGTATTCCTCTGCTTTCGCACTTTGGGTATAGGACAGCAACCAGAACAGAAACAGGGCGCCCAGGGTGATTTTGATGGCGAGATGGACAGGAGTTTGATTCATGAAACCCTTTGCATCGAGTTGTTATGAAATTTTATTTGTATGCGACCAATATACATAATCTTTGGGGCCAGTCAAACAGCCTGTTTTCCGGGTTTGCGAGGAAGGATTAATTTTCAGTTATTTAGGTATTGACATTCATAAAAAATAAATTCATAATCTGAAATTTGCTAAAATTACAACGTTTCCCGCAGGAGTCTTTAGCTTTTGAGGGGTTCGATTTCCCTTTTTCTGTTCAAAGGGAGTGCGATATTACAGCTCGAAATAAACAAACGGAAATGAATTTTACGGACCAAATAAAACAATAGGGGGGGGGTAATATTTTTTGGAAGTAATAGTCTATCAAAATCAGGTCGAAAAAGCCTTGAAAGTGCTTAAGCGGCAAATGACGAAAGAAGGACTGCTGAAAGAACTAAAGCGAAGAAGGTTTTATGAAAAGCCTTCCGTCAAGAAGAAGCGCAAACAGAAAGAGGCTAAAAAGAAAAGAAAAGCGGCTCTTAGAAGACGACGAACCTTTTCAATGTAAGGTAGAGAGCTTGCAGGATCTTCAAGCGGTGAAAAACCTCAGGGTTTCTCACCGCTTTTTTTTGTTAGCAATCAGGAGTTGGTTTTTTGGCGAGGTAAGAGGGGCTTCTTTTTTTGTCTGGAGATTTCGTAAAAAATCACCGCACTGGCCGCAGCAGCATTTAGAGAGTCCAGCTTTCCCTGCATGGGAATATGTACGGTAAAATCACATTGTTTTCTCAACAACGGGCGAATTCCTTTTTCCTCCCCGCCTATCACCAGAACGGTCGGAAAATCGAATTGCAGTTCATAGCAAGGTTTCTCGCCGGAGGAATCCACCCCCACAGCCCAAAATCCTTCTTTTTTTAAGATTTCCAAAGTTTGCACGAGATTATTGACACAGGCCACGGGAATAATTTCGATGGCCCCTGCGGAACATTTGGCCACTGTTTCCGTAATGGAAGCGCTGCGCCGCTCGGGTAGAATAACGCCTTGCACCCCAAACACTTCCGCAGACCGGATAATAGCTCCCAGGTTTTGCGGGTCCTGAATTCCATCCAAAAGGACCAGAGTGGGAGTGGATGTGGTTTTGAAGGCCAGCTGAATTAAATCCTTTATATTCAGCGGTTCCTTTGATGAAAAATATCCTATAATACTCTGGTGGGCATAAGCGCCGTATTTTTTTTGGAACTCCTTATGATGGAGCTCTTCAATCGTTACCTTGAGTGATTTCGCTAACGCTAACAGCGCTTGTATTCTTGGGTTGGAGGCCTCTTCTTTGACAACGATTTTATGACAATGTCGTTTTGAAGCTTTCAAAGCTTCCTGAATGGGGTTGATTCCATAGAGCATAGAAGGTTTTTTGTGTTCCATAATTCGTCAGGTCAGGAGGTCGATTGGTCTGGATTGAATATTCTATAACATCATGATATATATTAAGTTTACCTACCCGTTGCCGTCGGCGCACCTCTTAAAATGATGATATCTTTACCGAAAATTTTCACCCCTTTAATACTTGGCTGGTGATGAGTCTGTGATCCATTTTAACGTTTTCTACGCGTCCTGAAATATTTTTAATGACTATTTCTAAAAAAAAGATCGCTCTTTATAGTCTGGGAGTTATTGTTTTAAGTTTTTTCACCGTTGTGGGGGTGGTTTACCTTCAATTCAGCGACCTGGAAAAGTTTAAAACTTTGGCCGTGGAACGGCTGGAGGATCTTACCGGGAAAAAGGTTTCCATTGGCTCGGCGGAAATGGATTTGATCAAGGGGTTGAGTGTCAAACTCAAGGAAGTGACCATTGGCGGAAATTATGAGGAAAAACCGAAATTCCACGCCAAAAGTTTGAGGATGGTTATCAAACTGCTTCCTCTGCTGGATAAACGCATTGAAGTCAAAAAAATAGAGGTTGAGGGAGTCTTTTTGCAATTGATCCGTGATTCCAAGGGTGGATTTGACATGGAACGCATTCAGCAATTGGTCTCCCAACCGCCGAAATATGGCTTTTTAGAGGTTCTCAAGGGGAGCCTGATCAACAAGCTGGAAATCAAAAGTGGCGAAATTCGTTTCATCGATTTGAAAACCTTTGCAGGCGAGGTCAAGCCTGCCATTTTGCAGGTAAAAAAAGTTCATATTTTGATCCAGAAACAGTTTTTGAAAATTCCTTTTGATTTTCTTGTCCAGGGTGAAATACCGCATCCCAAACGGCCCACCGGGATTAATGTTTCGGGGTCGTTTGACAATCCAACAATGACCTGGGATCTTGCCGGATTCACACTGGATGGCCAGGCCAAAATCCAGGATCTTCCTGTGGCGTGGTTTCAGCCGTATTTAAAAAAGGTCATTCCCTCTGTCTCGAGTGAAGGGCGGGTTTCCCTCGACTCAAAATTTTCGGGAAGCCTGGCAGGCAATCTCCACTCCACCGGAAATTTGAAATTTGCCTCGGAGCAGGAAACTGCCGAGCCGGCCCTTCGTGATCCCTCGGTCCCTCACCGGGGCACACTCGATTACGAGATCATCCTCAACAAAGACACTATTCGATTAACAGAAGTCAAGATGGACTCCCAATCGTTCAACTTCACTGCCAAGGGAGCTCTGGGTAAATATAAATCAAAGGACCCTGTGATTTCGTTTGATATCCAAACCGGGGCGTTTCAAATCAATAAAAGTGAAAGCTACCTGCCGCTAAAAATTTTACCCCATGAATATCACGAGTTGGTTCATCAACGATTTAAAAATGGAAGCCTCGAAATTGAATCTTTAAAATTTCAAGGGGCTCTGTCACAGCTCCAAAACCTGGCCTTAAAGGAGAACAGAAAACTTGTTTCGGGGAAGGTTCGCATGAAGCAAGTGGATTGGCTGTCTCCTTTGCCTCTCTTACAGAATGTGAACGGGTCGCTGCAGCTGGAATCGGGAAACAGTGTCCTGAAGATTGAGAAGGCGCGTTTCCAGGACCATCCCATAGCAAATGTCGAAGGAACGATCAATGACCTGGTCGATCAACCGGTGGTGGACCTGTCTTTGGATAACAAGGTGGAGATAGGCGAATTTCATCAAACTTTGATGACAGTTTTAGCAGGCAATTCGTTTCAGGACTTCATCAGTATCTACCGGGATATGAAAGGACCCGGTCGCGTTCAGATTCATCTCAAAGGACCGCTGACGGACCCCGCCAAACTGTCTCTCACCGGGGCCATCTATCTTGAAGGTGTTTCTTTATACCAGGATGGCATTGGACCGAGGATCAATAATTTAAACGGAAAAATTGACTATAACCTGGCTCCTCCTGATTCTAAGGAAGGAAAAAACGTCCCTCTTCTTAAGTTTGATAACTTTTCCGGTGATTTTGGAAAGAGCACCTTCTCCAAGGTGTATGGAAAAGTAATTTTGGAAAACGGTGTCCCCATCAAAGAAATGGGCGGAACCTACACTCTGGATGTGGAAGAATTACCGCAGGTAATCTCGGACCTCTCCCTGGATTACCCTTTTGATGTTTTACATGCAAATGCAAGCTATACCAGCGGGAGCGTATTCGTAACCTATGGCTCCATTGGCAACCCTACGGTTCCTGAGGAGTTAAAAGAGTGGGGAGAAATTCATCTTCAGGATTTATCCCTGCAATATAACAAGGGGTTCCTGCCGATTTCGAACCTTTCGGGAAAAATCTTATTCGGTGAGGGTCCTTTACACCTCGTGGATGTCAAGGGATGGTATGGGGATTCCCCCGTTCAGTTGCAGGGCGATCTCACTCCTTACTCCAAGGATGGCCCAGTTTTTAATCTTGTCGCTAAATCTTCTAAATTTCTTTCTTCCGGGTTACGCGACATTCCCTTTCTGGAAAAGATAAAATTTACAGGCTATCTGGAAACGGAGCTTAAAATCCAGGGAACTTTTCACGACCTGGAATTTGACCATATGGTTGAATTGTCTCAGGCGGCCTACCGGTATGAAGATTTGTTTATTAAACCCGCGAACGCCTTCAACAAAGTACAAATCAAAGGTCATTTTGATTCCAGGGACGAGATTATTATCAAGGACTTTACCTATGACTTGGGAGCTAATAAGGTAAAAGGAAAGGCCAATATAAAAAGTTTTGATTCGCCTGAATTTTTTGTCCAATTGAATTCAAAGAATTTTAAAACTAATGCGCTGGCGTCATCTCTTGCACTGTTAAAAAATAACCGCAACGGTTTGGCTAATTTTAAAATCCATGGTCAGGGAAACTTTAATCAATTGGAGAAATCAAAACTTGCAGGAGAAGTTGTGCTTACGAACCTGGAGTTCCTTCCAGAGGATCACGACCATGTCATTACCTTAACTGCCGGGGTCAAGTTTTCCGAAAAAACGGTTCAAATTCAGGATGGAAATTTGGCGTCGGATAAATCCGATATTTTATTCGGCGGTATTTTTCAATGGGGCGACCAGCCAAAAATAGATTTAAACGTCTCAGGGAAGCGGCTTGTGTTGGAAGAGTTATTGCCTGCAAAGAGCGGGGGAGCGGACCTGGGTAGCTATATTGATGAATCCCCTCTGTTTTCCAAGGGTTCATCCAAGGTATCTTTCGATCTGGACGAGCTGGACTATAAGCTCCTGACATTGAAGACCGTTGCCGGGGAACTTTCGGTGGAGAAAAAGAAAATAAAAATAAGCAAATTGGACGTGGGGAAGCAGGGCAATATCCGCGGTCGCGGAATTTTCGAAATGGAGAGCTCGGATGCTTTACGTTTCAAGGGGCTGATTCAGGCGGATAATATACCGGCGGAAGAGTTTTTTGATTTGTTTGGCGATACCTTTCAAAATGGAATGACGGGTCAGCTGAAAACCTTGGATATTCGAGTGAAAGGGCAGGGGAAAGGTTTAAAAGAGATCGGGAAATCGCTGTTCGTTAAATCGACCTTCGATTTTCATTCTGGGCAGATCGATCATGAGAGATTAAAAGCAGGAGCTCTCAAGTTATTTGGATTCAAGGAAAAGGACGATGAGCAGAGTGGGGATGCCTTGAGGGATAATTTTTCACCCTATGAACAAATTGCAGGAAATTTTAAACTCGCTGAGGGGTTGGCTGAAACTGAAAATTTTATATATGAAGATGATCAACGAAGAAGTTCGCTTGTCGGGACATTTGACTTGAACAAGTATGAAATGGACACCGTGTTAGGTGTTGCGCCAATGGCGGCTCTTGATAAGTTTTTGACTAAGATTCCAGTGTTTGGGAAAATTCTTACAGGTGGCGATGAAGAAAGTCTGGTAAAAACCTATTTTACCGTAAAAGGCAAGTTCGACAAACCCGAGATGAAGTCCATACCGTTCACCTCATTGACCAAAAAAGTGGTGGGTATTTTCCAGGGAATACTACAAACTCCAAAATTTATTTTGAATCCCGGCGGCGAAGAAACCAATTAGCCCTTTTTTAGCAGGCCAATCAATCAGCGGGATTGAATATTTATGACCTGGAGGTTTCCTGGCAACTGACTGAGGTGGGAGGTCATGACCGACGTGATGACGGCTATGTCTTCGTCCGTTTCTACCGCCGCAGATGTCGGAGTTGGCTGGGCTCTTGGTGTGGGCTTTGGGGGCTCCACATAGGGAATGAAGTGGACCAGCAAGCGGATGGCGAAAATAAGAACCGTCAGAGCCAGAAAAATAACCGTCATGGAAATTGCTGAAACGGTCAAGGATGTCAATATAAGATTGTCCATTAGAATTTCCTAAGGGGCCACCAGTGATTGAGTGATAGCTTCGATTGCCGCATGCGTTTCCGGGCCCGGAGCGTCTCCAAACAGTGAAATAAAAACTCCTGCCGCGACCGCACTTCCAATGACTCCGGCCACATTGGGGCCCATGGCGTGCATTAACAGGAAGTTGGTATGGTCTTCTTCGGCTCCCACTTTTTGTGAAACACGGGCGGCCATAGGAACGGCAGAAACTCCCGCCGACCCGATCAGCGGATTGATCTTGCCGCCTGAGACCTTGCACATGATTTTTCCAAAAAGCACTCCCCCGGCAGTGGCCACACAAAAGGCCAGCAAACCCAGAATAATAATTTTGATGGTTTCCAGTTTCAGAAAAGATTCGGCGGTCATGGAAGATCCGACAGCCAGAGCCAGCAGGATTGTGACGATATTGATCAAATGGGTTTCTGCAGTTTCATGCAGTCTGGCGGTGACTCCACTTTCCCGAAATAAATTTCCCAGCATGAACATTCCCAATAAGGGCGTGACCCCCGGCAACATCAAACAAACAACAATGGTTGCCACAACGGGAAACAGGATCTTGACCGTTTGAGAAATCGGCTGCAACTGCTCCATTTTTATTTTTCGCTCTTTCTTGGTTGTCAACCAGCGCATGATGGGTGGTTGAATCAGCGGCACCAGAGACATATAGGAATAAGCCGCGACTGCAATGGGGGCCAGCAGGTGCGGAGCCAGTTTAGTGGCGATAAAAATCGAGGTGGGGCCGTCGGCGCCGCCGATAATACCAATGGCGCTGGCTTCTTTCAAATCGAAGCCTAAATACACTGCTCCGACCATGGTAAAATAGATCCCGATTTGCGCCGCGGCTCCAAGCATCAGCGTCGATGGATTGGCTAACAGGGGACCGAAATCCGTGAGCGCCCCGACCCCAAGAAAAATTAAGGGAGGTATAATTTCGTGCTTCACCCCCTGGTAGAAAAAATTCAGCAAGCCTCCCTCATCGGTATACATCATCGTGCTCATCGGCAGATTGGCCATGAGACAACCAAATCCGATAGGCAGGAGCAGAAGTGGCTCAAATTTTTTCCAGATGGCGAGGTAAAGCAAAACACAGGCAATGACCAGCATCAGCGCCTGGCCTGGTTCAATGACCGTGAACCCGGTCGAATTTATAATTTGGCTTGCCGCCCTTTCGAAGGTGAGTTCCATTATCTTATGATGAGGAGTTCATCGCCAGTATTGATTTTATCTCCTTCTTTGACGGAGATAGATTGAACGACACCGCTGACGGCTGACTTTATTTCGGTTTCCATTTTCATGGATTCCAGAACGATCAATACATCCCCTGGGTTGACGACATCGCCCACTTTGCTTTTGAGGGAAAAGACCGATCCGGGTAATGGAGAGGAAACTACTTCCTTTACAGGGCCGCTTGCGGCAGGTGCAGGGGCCGCCGCAGGAGCAGATGTTACCGCCTGAGTACCTGCCGGGGCAGAGCCTGCTGGCCCCACTTCCACATGATAATTTCGACCATTGACATTTACGTTATATACAGCGTGAGCTCCCGGGGCCGCCGCTTGAACAGCAGGTGTCGGTGCGGCTGGCTTGTCTGTCGATTTTTTAGAAGGGGTTGTGGGCACAGCCGCTTTGGTAGCCGGGTTATTGCGTGTTTCAAAAAAACTCAACGCTACTTTAGGGAACATGGCATAGGAGAGGCGGTCATCCTCAGAGGTGTACTTGTTGCCAAGTTCTGCGGTGACTTGTTTCCATTCCGGTTCCAACAAGTCTGCAGGTCTGCAATCAATGACTTTTTCATCCTGCGAAACCTTGGCCATTAAATCGGCGTCAATGGGGGCGGGGAGTTTTCCGTATTTTCCCAACACACAGCCGCGGGTTTCCTTGGTAATGATTTTATAGCGTTCCCCGGTGAGCACGTTCAGGGTTGCCTGGGAACCGACAATCTGGCTGGTAGGCGTGACCAGTGGAGGATACCCCATATCTTTGCGGACGCGGGGAACTTCCTCTAGCACCTCTGCCAACTTGTCCAGAGCATTTTGTTCTCGGAGCTGATTCTCCATATTGGAGATCATTCCGCCCGGAATTTGGGATTTGAGAATATTGATATCCACCCCATGAAAATCGCTCTCGAACTCAGCGTAGTTTTTGCGAACCTCCTGGAAGTAATTGGCAATTTCTTCCAGGATATTCAGATCGAGACCGGTGTCATAAGGGGTTCCCTGGAGGGCGGCCACCAGACTTTCCGTGGGGTAATGCGAGGTTCCCATCGACAAGCTGGATATGGCCGTGTCTATCATATCCACGCCGGCATCTATGGCGGACTGAATGTTCATTCCCGCAAGCCCGGTGGTTGCATGGGTGTGCAGATGAATGGGCAGTTTCGTGTTCTTTTTAATTTCCGCAATCAAATCACGTGTCACCGAGGGGACTAAAAGGCCCGCCATGTCTTTGATGCACAAAATATCCGAACCCATGTCCTCAAGCCGTTTGGCCATTTTGACATAGAGCTCAATATCATGGACCGGGCTGACGGTGTAGCTGATGGTTCCTTCGACGATTTTTCCGCATTTTTTGACCGTATTGACAGCCGTTTCAATATTACGAAAATCATTCAGCGCATCAAAAATGCGGAAGATATCCATGCCTTCATCGGCGGAATGCTTTACAAACCGTTCGACGATATCATCAGCGTAATGTCGGTACCCCACGCAGTTCTGCCCACGAAGCAACATTTGAAGGGGGGTATTGGGGATTTTCTGTTTGAGTTTTCTGAGGCGGTCCCACGGGTCCTCATTGAGAAACCGAATGCAGGAATCGAAGGTGGCTCCGCCCCACATTTCCAGGGAAAAAAAACCGACCTGGTCCAGTTTTTCAGCAATGGGAAGCATGTCCTCTGTCCGCATTCGGGTCGCGAGCAGGGATTGATGGGCATCCCGCAAAACAACTTCAGTAATTTTTATTGGCCGAGGAGGCACTCCCATAAAAAGCAATCCTTTATGTTTTAAGAATGATTCTTCATCAAGTTCCAGGGAGGTGTTCTTGATTGACCCTGGCAATGTCCTTGGAAAACTGATTTAGATAAATCCTACCCGCAAATCTTTAAAAACATAAAAGAAACCTTGCTGGGAGTCAAGGGATACTAAATTATTGAATAGGCAAAATCAAATGTTATTTCCGTCAGAATGAATAGTGGATGAAAAAAAATTATTTCCGTCAGATCGAATAGGGGATGAAAAAAAATTATTTCCGTCAGATCGAATAGGGGACGAGAAAAGTTTACTTTCGCCCCATTAAAATAGTGGCCAGATATGGTTTATTTTTTTCAGATTAAATAGTGGACAAGGAAAAATTATTTCCTCCAGGTCATGGGCAGGAAGATCAGCATGACGCCAAATATTTCCAATCTTCCCATCAGCATCCAGGTGATCGAAATGACTTTTCCCAGGGTGGGGAGATCGGCGTAATTCCCCGCGGGGCCTACATTTCCAAGGCCAGGGCCAATATTAAAAAGGGTTGCGATCGACGCGGACAATGAAGTGGTCATGTCAACGCCCATAAAGGATAGGAGAATGCAGCTAAGACCCGTGAGTCCCATAAACAGAAATGTGAGTGCGACGACGTTTGTCAGATGATCGGGCTCTATGGTTTTCCCTCCCACCTTGACGTGGAATATGGCTCTTGGGTGCATCAACTTTTGAAATTCCCGAAGGATTACTTTCAATAATATGATGAAACGGATGACTTTTAACGACCCACTGGTGGAACCCGAGCATCCACCGACCATCATGATTCCAAGGATCAGAACCTGAAGAAAATTAGGCCATAGATTAAAATCATCGGTCACGAATCCGGTGGTCGAGTGGATTGAAACAATCGTGAAGGCTGACTTTTGAAAGGCGGCTGCCGCATCTGATTCGGTGCCTGTTTCTATCAATCCCCATGTCGCGAGCAAGATGGAGATGACGATCATGGAACAATATCCGCGAAACTCCGGATTTTTGACAACAGCACTAAAATTCCCGATCACCAACTGGTAATGCAACGCAAAGTTGATTCCTCCCAGAAACATGAAGAGGATGATGACCGACTGGACGTAGTTGCTTTTGAAGTAGCCAATGCTTTCGCTATGTGGAGAGAACCCGCCAGTGGCGACGGTGGAAAAGGTATGACAGACGGCATCGAACAAATCGACTCCTCCCAACATGAGAAAAAGAATTTCCAGAAGGGTGAGAACGATATAGGTTTTCCACAGCATCTTGGCGGTTTCCGCAAGCCGGGGTTGCATGCGCTCGACCGTGCCGCCTCCAGGGATTTCGGCTTTAAACAATTGGAAACTGCCAATGCCCAGCATGGGAAAGATGGCAAGGGAAAGCATGATGATTCCCATACCGCCGACCCATTGCGTCAAACTTCTCCAAAATAAAATTTCCTTTGGAGCGGCGTCAATATCAATCAATACAGAGGCCCCTGTTGTGGTGAACCCGCTCATGCTTTCAAAGAAAGCATCAATAAACTGGGGGCAGACGCCGGTCAGTACAAATGGCAGGGAACCAAAAAAGGCAATGCTCAACCAGGAAAATGTAACAATGGCAAACCCTTCCCGGTCTCTCAGTTTTTCGATGCCTGAAGGAAGAAGTTTCCATGAGGCTAACCCCGTAACAAGAGAAATCATCAGGGTGTAGGAAAAGGCTTCAAGCCCACTCATATAACCTGGGATTGCGGGTGTTTTGTAATACAGAGATATTGCGATAGGGATTAACAGCAGACCGGAAAGAAGAACTAGCAGGATGCCGACAACGTTGAATATGGCCTTGATGTTCATCGGAATGGAAGAAAGTTTCTTTTGCTTCCGAACAGTTTTTCGATTTTTACGATGGCTTCCGGCAGGGCGACAACGATGACCGAGTCACCGGCTTGAATTTCAATCTCATCCGTGGGAACCATCATCTCCCCTTTTCTGAGCAAAGCGCCGATCATGGCGTTTTCGGGGAATTTTACCTTCGCAATTTTCTTGTTGACGATAGCTGAATTTGCATCGACCCCGATTTCCATGACTTCGGCGTCCTCGATCAGTTTGAAAACCGACATGACCCTGCCTTTGCGCAGGTGTTTGAGAATAGCGCTTACAGTGATCAGGCGCGGGTTGATGGTGATGTCCATGCCGATGGAATCCAGGATGGGCAGATATTCAGGGTCGTTGGTGATGACAAGCACCCGCTTCGCTCCATGTTTTTTGGCCAGCAGGGCGGAAAGGATATTGGATTCATCGTCCTCAGAAAGCGACAGAAAAAAATCTGCATCCTTCATATTGATATCATTGAACAGGTGCATATCCGTACCACTGCCGTGATGGACGACGCACCTTGAAAGTATTTCCGCCGCCTGATTGGCTTTTTTTCGCGAGGGTTCAATGAGGCACAAGTCCCGTATTTTTTCCTCCAGGGATTTTGCCAGATTTATGGAAAATGGATTCGCGCCATAAATGACAACCTTTGCGACTTCCTCCACGCTTTTATTCAACATGGGAAGAAGGAAGGGTAAAAATTCTTTGTCGATAATGGTGTAGATTTTATCTCCCGGCTGGATCACGTCCTCGGCCTTGGGTATGACCAGTTTTCCTTGCCGGACAATGGCAACAATGACGAAGGAGTCCATTGCGGAGACACCGCTGAGTTCTCGGATTTCTTTTCCTGCCAGGGGGGCGTCTGCGGGGATGTCAAACTCGCGCAGGAGGATTTCTCCTTCGGCAAATTCGGCGACGTTGACCACACCGGGGGTGCTGATGATTTTGTGAATGGTGTCGATGATGATGTCGCCAGGATTGATGACATGATCGATGTAAAGCTCTTCCGGCGAGAAAATGCGGTTTTCTTCTGTAAATTCTTCGTTGCGGATACGGGCAAACCGCTTGCTGACATTGAACTTGGACGCCAGGAAACACACCAGAAGGTTGATTTCGTCTTTTTCGGTGACTGCAATCACCATCTCCATGTTCTTGATTCCGGCTTTTACCAGTACGGTCGGGAGGCAGGCGTTGCCGATGATGCTCAGGACATCAAGGGTGTCGGAAATGCGGCGCATTTTCTCTGGATTCTGGTCGATGATCGCAATGTCATGACCTTCCTTGGAAAGTTCCTGGGCCAGATTGAAGCCGACAATGCCTGCTCCAACAATGAGGATTCTCATAATAGTTCTTTATGTCCGGTGGTGGGTATCACAAGATAGAACACTGGCCTGTCATCCTGGAGCTCCGCACCTGAGTATTTAAGGTTACAGGTTTATTTCGGGTTGTTCAGGAACTCCAGGAAATCGGACTCCTTTGACATGAGAAGAGTGGTGTCAGTTTTAAAAGAATTTTTATAGGCTTCCATTGAGCGCATGAACGAGTAAAACTTGGGATCGCTTTGATACGCTTCCGCATAAATTTTGGTAGATATGCCGTCCCCCTCACCGCGTGTTTCCTGCTCTTTTTTGTAGGCGTTTGCAATCAGGATGGTTTTTTCCTTATCCGTCTCTGCCCGGATTTTGGTAGCTTCCTCTCTTCCTTCAGAGCGGTATTCCTTGGCAATTCTTTCGCGTTCCGTTTTCATACGGTTGAAGATGGAGTTGGCAATTTCCGGCGGCAGGTCCGTTCTTTTGATTCGTATAGCAACGATTTCGATACCGTATTCAGAGGCCTTTTTGCTGGCTTCCTTGGAAACCTTATCCATGATGATTTCGCGGGTTTCCGTGACGATATCGATGAGTTGATGGGTACCCATTTCCACCCTGAGCTCGGAAAATAGAATATCGTCCAACCGGGCTTCCGCTCCCTCGGCGTTACGAACCGTTTCCAGAAATTTTAAGGGGTCAACGATTTTCCAGACGGTAAAATTGTCGATCAACAGATTTTTTTTGTCTTTGGTGATGACTTCCGCAGGGGGGGAATCGTTGTCAAGAAGCTGTTTGGAGAAGTACCGGACCTGCTGGATAAAGGGGATTTTAAAATACAGTCCTGGCTCGGTGATGATCTTTTTCGGTTTTTGAAGTTCCAGAATGATGGCGGTTTGCGTCATATGCACCGTAAACAGCGAGGACGAGACCAGAACGATGGCTAAAATTCCAATAATGATAAAAGTATTTTGTTTCATATTATTTTTTAGTTTATTTCTTTAATTCTGGAAGGGTCGAATTTTTGTTCAGAGATAAAAGCGGCAATACGCCCTGTTTTTGGTCCCCCATGATAAATTTATCGATGGTTGGCAATATCTCTTCCATGGTTTCGAGATAAATCCGCTTACGGGTGATATCGGGAGCCTTTTTGTATTCTGCATATTGGGAGTTAAAACGTTTTGCATCGCCCTCGGCTCTCTTGATTTTTTCTTCGCGGTAAGCTTCCGCTTCCCGGAGGATTTGCGCCGACCGGCCTCGGGCTTCTGGAATCACGGCGTTTCGGTAGCCCTGGGCTTCATTGATCATTCGCTCCTTATCTTCACGGGCGCTGACCACGTCTTTAAAGGCGCCAGCCACCTGCTCAGGCGGATTCACACCCTGAAGCTGGACCGTGACTATCTGGATTCCGGCTTGAAAGAAATCGAGAAGACTTTGAATCTGTGCTTGAGATGTGATCTGGATATCCGCCTTCCCGGTAGTCAACGCTTCATCAATTTTTCGACTGCCGACGATGCCGCGAATCACGGTCTCGGCGGTGTCCCGGACCAGCTTGAGCGGCCGCTGCACATTAAACAGATAGGCGACCGAGTCGGTGATCCGGTATTGAACCACCAGGTTGATGTCGACGATATTCTGGTCGCCTGTCAGCATCAGCGATTCCGCCTGGACCCGTTGAACTTGTCCAGAAGCGGTGGCGCGAAAACCGATTTCGGCCCGTTGGATTTGACGAATCTTTGGCGTATCGGCATGCTCGATAGGCGAAGGAAACTTGAAATGCAGGCCTGGCGAGGTCGTGCGGCTGAACTTCCCGAAGGTAGTGACCACCCCTTCTTCATCAGGCTCGACAAAATAAAACGTCCCTGGAAGAATCCAGATCACTAACAACAGGGCAATGATTCCGAGAAACATGGAAGGTTTGAATTTCGGGATGTTGAGCTGCGGAATATCAAAAGGAGGTTTGTCTCCTGGAGGGCCGCCGCCACCGCCTTTGAATCGATCTTCTGGACCCTTATGTTCGTGCAGGTCGTCCCAAGCCATATATGTATTCTTTATGAAAAATGATTGAAAGTTAAACCTATAAGTAATTGGGATACGCTAGCAAACTCAAATCGCAATGTCAATATAAGGAAGGGATCTTAAATCAGGTCAATAAAGGAGAATGTCTCCTTCTTCATTGAATTTAATTCCACGAGCGGCAAGATAGTTGAGAGCGTCTCGCAGTCCGGTCATGGATTGCAGTTGGTGAGCCACATCTTTGAATTGTTTGAGACTGGTGATCGGAACTCGTTTCAACTCAGGGGCCTTGATGATGTCTCCGAGGATTTTGTTTTTTAACCACGCTTCGACGCTCAGATTGCCGTTTTCGACGGTGATGACAATCCGGTGAGGGGACGCCAGTTTCAGTTTTGCCCGCATGTCAACGATGGCGGGTTTGCTTTCTTCAGGGTCCAAAAATAAAAGCACCCGGTCCAATGTTTCTGCGCCAATCCGGGTGATCGCTATTTTTGTAACGATCTGATCGATGGAAATCGGCTCCGACTCCAATCCTTGTTTGACCTTGAGTCCCATTTGCATATTACCGTCGACTTCTGACTCAGACTCTTCTGCAGTCTTGGACCGTCCCACCAGAGCGCCAAAATTCAGTCCTGCAAATTCCGTGGAAAAACTCAATTCCGGGCCTTCGGGCGTGGGAATGACGAACAGGTTCCCGGCGACGGACCCATCCAGCACGTCAAACAGGAATTTCTCTACCAGCAAGCGGTTATTTTTAAACAACAGGTCCAGTCCGATATTGGAGACGCGTTGATTGGCGACCTGTATCTCTTTGATGGTAAAATTGTTTTTATGTTTGGAAAAACCCCTGAGCTGAGTGAAAAAACCCTTCCGCGATGCCAGGAAAGATTCGGGTAGAGTTTTGACCAGGACACGTTCGAGAAAGAGGGTTTTATTGAAAGGGAATTTTCCATTGAGGTTTGTCACCTGGACGCTATCTGGAACCTGGGCATTGAATTGATCGAACTCTACATTGCCTCCGACCGCAACCTTTTCTCCAGGCGTCATATTAATGCTCAATGTAGCAAGCAAAGCGCCGCTGGCCTGGATGCCGTTTAGAAATTGCTGGGTCCCTGCGCTGATGGCTTTTTTTAAATCCAGTTGATTTTCCGTGGTCAAATTAACATCCAGACGACTGGATATTTCTTTAGGCTGTAAGGGAATCTCCCCGGTGAGGAAGGGTTTCAATCCATCCACACTGCCTTTCAGGGTGTGGCTGATGCCGTGTTTTTTGATCGAAAAGTGGTGTGCATCCAAGGTGAATTTATTGAAATCGGTGAGTGAGTATTTGAAATCAAATTCCGGGTTCAGCCAGTCTTCTCCCAATACGTCTTTAAGAAACAATTTCTCAAGCGAAATATTTCCAGAGATCGCTCCCGAGCCTTCCTTAAAATTCACCTTCGTAGACGTGTTCATTTGTTGAACGTCAATGCCCCGACTGGGCCAGGAAAGCGATGCGTTTCCTAAATCGAAGCCAGCCTGGGCCACGATGGGGAGAGACGTTTTTTCCAATTCAAATTTCTCTGGAATGGTTCCTTTGGCGTTGAGAGCAAAGTTCACCGCGCCTGCGATCTTGAGATCTTCCATGCCGGTGCGTAAGGCTAAAGGAATCTTATCCCAAATGGCGGCGAGTTCGGTCTCGGTGACTTTGGTATCAATGTCAAAGGTTTTCCCCCAGTTTTTGAGCTTGGCCTTGAGGCTGAGGTTCATGAGAGATGGAGCGATCAGTGAAACGCGATTGATTTCAACATCTCCTGTTTTTAAATTTTGTTGGGACCGACTCGCAAACGTTATTGGTCCGATGGGAATTTTTCCGTCCAAATTTTCAGAAGAGGGAGGGTCAATCTGAAGATCGACCGAAGCCCTGGTTTGTGTCAACGAAAGGTCGTTAACATTGACGTTAAAGGAAGTCTGGATTTTCCCGGTTTTTATTTCCTTCACTCCCTCGACATCAAGGAGCGAAACATTGCCCTTAAAGGCTATATTTTTAATGTCCTTTGGATACAGATCGCTCTGTAAAGAGGTGTCCAGTGCCAGTCCTGTCAATATGATTTCTGGGGCTAACGATTTAACGCGCTCTAATCGAACCGAAGTCTGATTGGTGATCGGGATTTTTCCTGGGTCCCCGTGCAAGGGGTAATAATCGCCCATAGATAGAATAGTTTTGATTTTAGTGGGTCCCAGTTCGATTTTATCGAGAGCCTTGACGTTCTCAATCCTTGTTTCAAAATCCAGACGAGGAATCTTGACACCCTTCTCGGGAAGATAATCCACGGGAAAAGTAATCGTGGCGGAAACCTGTTTGACCTCGATCGGGGGATTTTTAAGTTGGGTGTCGATTCCGTTCAGTTTTATTTCTGTATTAACGAGGGCCTGAAGGGGTTGAAAGTCTTGATCCAGCCGCCCCTGAAGGATGGCGTGTACATGGGATTCCCCGGCGCTTGGGAAGCCGTCGATTTTTTGCAAAAGATTCTTTGGGAGCAGGGAACGCAGTGCCGTTAACTTAATGTCGATATCTTTCTCTATCTTAAAGGAGTCCTTGCCGAAATTCTTTGCGCTGCCATTTACTTTTCCCTGTGCGGCTAAGCCCAGAGAATAATCGACTTTAAAGAGGTGGATATCGCCCGATTGCCAATTGGCTCCTGCGGACCCTTGCAGATTGAAACTGGTTTTTACCCGGTCCATCTCAGGGAGGGAAACTTCAACGGCTTTTAACGCGGTCGAAAAAATAAGATTGGCTTCAGCAAGATTGGCCCCCTGCGCTTTGATTTGCAGGTCCTGGCTCAGGCCGGTGAGGGTCAGGTTCTCTGCCTGGCCTCGATCTATTTCAATATGGATTTGCCCATCAAGGTTTTCAGGAACCCCGTTTTTTAATTGAGCATTGGTGAGATTGATGGTTGCATCCACGCCTTCCAGTGAGGCGGCAAGCGGTGGGTGCTCGGCAAAAAAATCCTTGATGTTGATCGTTCCGTTTGAGATCTCAATATCCCCCGGCTTGAAATCCGGCAGGTTTCCTTTCACTTCCAAACCGGTGACACGGACATCACCTCCGGCTTTCACCGGCGGAATCAGGGTTCCCGCCAATTCAATGAGATCTTCAATGTTAAATGCAGCTTCGTTGAGCCGGATGGAGAAACGCGGGTTCGCCGCCAATTGATCGGCCTCACCGGAAAGCACTACCCTGTTTTTTTCAGAAAGATGGAATGCCAGTTCCCTGATTTTTACACCCTGTTCTTTGACCCTTGCCTGCAGGTCTATTTCTGCGGATACGTCAGGGACTGGCAGGGTCTCTCCTATTTGAATTTGATTTTTCCTCAAACCAAGGTTGCCCGTCAGCCGGATGTTATTTAAATCCTGAGTAGTCACTTCTATATTTATGAGAGCCAGCGTTTTGACATCGAGGCCTTTCCCTTCGCTGGAATAAAACTCTAAATTGTGTTCTCCCCGAGCAGGAGCGACCATCGAAGTTTGGAGCCAAATGTCGATTGCATCGCGTTCCAGTTTGCCGCGGGCGTTCAAACTCAAGCCTTCAAGTCGGCTCTTTATTTTTCCGTCCATGTCCAGATTCACCTGGATGTTGCGGATGCCAAAATCCTTTAAATTCACGCCAAAAGGAATCGGCGGAAGCTCAGTTGGTTTGTCATCGGCAGGGGCGGGTGGCTTGGCGGGGCCTCCCGGTTCCAGAAGCGGTTGAAAATTCCATACGCCGTCTACCGATATCAGATTCAATTTGGGTTGATCGACAGTCACCTGATTGATGATGAACCGGCCTTGCAGAAGCTCGGTCAGGTCGTAATCCAGAACGATGTTCTGCACGCTAATAATGGGTAGTTCCTCTCCCAGGGCCAGCCGGGAAACATGCAAGCCGCTTAAAAGGCTGAAATCCAGAGACTCGATGGACACCGGGATTTTTAAAATTTTTGTCAGTTCTCTTTCTGCTATGGGTGTGACTCGCTCCGATGGGAAATAATAGGATAAAACGATGCCGACGCCGACCAGAAGCAGGGTAAATAAAAGGACACTGTAAAAGAAGAATCGGAACAACCTTCGCCCCCAGGATTTCTTTTTCAGGTCTTTGGGGTCGGGTTTTTCATGAGTCGGTTTCTCAGGTGGGGAAAGTTTTTCCACATCGTCGAGCGATATCTTTTGGCCGGGGTGAATAATATCGTTCATGTTATCCCAAATGCTGTTCAAGGAAGCTTGAGGTGGATTCAGTAATTTTGCCGATGAATTCCATATCAAGCGTATCCAATGTATCTGATGGTTGATGATAATTCGGATTTCTTAGAAAAGCCGTGTCCGTGATCATGACCGCCGGAATGTTGTTTTCCCAGAAAGGGGAGTGGTCGCTGAGCGTCACCTCCGGGAACTGGTCTCCCCTGCCGGGCACTACCAACCGCTCTACAGGTAGACTGGGAACCGCCTGAATCATGCGGTCCGCGATGGCGTGGGTTAATGCGGCGGAGGGTTCATTGCCGACCACAGCGATAAAATCACCGCTGTTCGGGTATTTTGCGGCGTCCACATAGGGAGGGTAGGTCTGAGAACCGGGGTCGGAACTGCAAAACCCCACCATTTCCAAAGAAATCATTCCGGTGATACGATCTTTTTCGTTTCCGGTCTGGTCGAGAAAGTAATGGCTTCCCACGAACCCATACTCTTCGAGAGTGAAAGCGGCGAACAGGAGAGGCGTTTTAAGTCGCGTGGTTTTCAGACAACGCGCGATCTCCAGAAGAGCCGCAACTGCGCTGGCGTTATCATCGGCCCCTGGGCTTCCCTCCACGGTGTCGTAATGCGCCCCCAGGACAAATATCCCGGAAGCAGGATCGGTCCCCTCTTTCAGACCCAGGATATTAGGGAAACTCATGCCGTCAAAAGGAACCGCTTCTTCCCGGACCTGCAGGTTGGCGGATTGCATCTGACCGCGAATGTATTCTGCGGCCCAAGTCAGTTGGTCCGGCGAGGTGTAGGGGTTGCGTTCGCGAGTGAGCGCCGTAAGATGGGTGGCAATATTTTTTTGGTTCGGTGCCTGCATCGACCATTTAATATTGAATGAAACCTTATCCTGTCAAAGAAAGTGATCCCAATTTTAGAATGCTATGGGCAATTGATTGGCCCGGAAGACATCAAACCTCAACTTTAAATTGATAGAGTTGGAATTTATAAAAATTTGGAGCTTCAACTTTTTGTTGCCTTAAAAAAACGTTTACTTTTTACGGGTATCGTCATACCATAACCGCATGATTACGGTGGAATGCTTTTCAGGCTATAAGCTTAACGAGAGGCCGATCGCCTTCAGCCTCATGGATCAGCGCTACGAAGTCAAAGACATCGTCGATCGCTGGTATGGAGAGGGGACCCGTTATTTTAAAGTGAGGGCGGATGATGATAATATCTACCTCCTCAAATACGATGAATGGGAGGACTGCTGGGAATTTGTTTTTTATCAGAATCCCAAAAAAATAAATTCATTGGCAGAGTCCAATATGGGGTCCTGTGTCATCCCCCATTCCCCACATGATGGTCCGAATTCCAGAAGATTCACCTCCCTGCATTGAATATTCCGAGAGCCGCTTTCTGTTAACCGGTCGTAAAACCCTTGAGATGCCTTGCCCCTCTGATTTCAGAAAATGGATCATTTGATAAAAATAAAAATGGTGGGCTGGTTTTGGTCAGCCGACCTGGTTTTGATGTGCCTGAAATTTCCCCAAGCCTGATTCGAGCTTATAAATGATGGCCCTATTTGTATCACTGTTGTTGAAAAAAGTCCAAATAAATTAGATGTTTATGGAGAGGTGCATGCATGGGTCCGACTGACCGGGCGGTTCAATCCTTTACAGGTCAAAGGCGAAAAATGATCGAGGAACAGCTCGTCGATCGGGGAATAAAAGACTTGCGGATCATGGAGGCGATGAACCGGATACCCCGGCATCTGTTTGGGCATGAATCTCTTCAGCACAAGGCCTATGGAGACTTTCCTCTTCCCATTGGCGACAATCAAACGATCTCCCAGCCTTATATCGTGGCCGCCATGACCGAGGCATTAAATCTGAAGAAGACCGACCGGGTATTGGAAATTGGAACCGGCTCGGGATACCAGACGGCCTTGCTTGCGGAACTGGCAGGGCAGGTGTTCACCATTGAGCGCATCCGATCCCTGAGCTTGAAGGCGCAAAAAATTTTGGAACGTTTGAATTATATGAACATCGTTTTCAAGGTGTTCGACGGAACTTACGGATGGCCCGATCAGGCGCCATTTGACGCCATTCTCGTCACCGCCTCTCCCGAGGAAATCCCGAAAATGCTGGTCGATCAGTTGGGTGATAAAGGCCGACTGGTAGCTCCGGTGGGTAGCCAGGAAAAACAGAGCCTCACTATTTTGGTCAAGGAAAATGACCGCACGACCTCCCACGAAATTGGTTACTGCAAATTCGTGCCTCTTGTGGGAAAATACGGCTGGCCGGATAACAAAAGGCCATCCTGAAATTAGATTTAAATTTGAAATCGCACGATTTCAAATTACGGAAATAAGAGTTTTAATACTGAAAAAAGATTTTGTTTCACAAGGAAGATTTTAAGTGTTTTCCAGAATTATCCAGAAGGGCCATTTTGTTCTCAGCACGGGCGTGAAGTCGGAGTATACCTACGAATATAGTTTGCTGTCTGACACGATGAACCTGGCCTATTGCGAGATGCTGAACAACAAGTTGAAATTATGGCAGGACGAGCACGGTAAATTCGATGTTGTCATTGGCTCGGAAACGGAAGGAATTCGTATCGGTTATCAATTGGCGCAATTGATGAAACTGCCTTTTCACATCATGCCAAAAAAGAGAATGGATTTCGCGCAACTGGCGGTGCCCAACTATCCTCCTGAGACGCACTGGCTGATTGTCGATGATATCGTGACCACCGGTTCGACGTTTATTCGTGCAGTGGATTATCTGGAAATCGAGGAAAAACCGGAAGCAGTAACTTTTGCTTGTATGGTAAGGAGGAACCCCGCCAATATGGATTATTCGGCGGTCAGCGGCGATCCGGAAAAAGAACAATTCAATGTGCGTCAAGAGAGGTTCGATTTTATCGACAAACGGCTGGTTTCCCTGTACAGCGAACCGATGTAATTATTTTATTTTTTTACCAGATAGTAAACTTCACCCCATTCCTTGAAATTTCCCGCCATAATTCCTGGGCGCTGGCCGATGCCGAAAAAAAGATCCCCGCGTCCGGGGCCGTTGATGTCGCTTCCCGTATCCTGATCGACAACGAAACGAAAGCTGCGTTTCCAGCGCACGATTTCATGTGCTTCGTTGAGGATGGGCTTTCTTATGAACAGGAGGGCCAGGCCTCCAGCCGGGTAAATGGACTTGTCTGTGGCGATGGACCGGCCGCCGACCAATTCTCCGCCGCCCGACCCCGTAGGTCCTTCATCGCTATAGGCAAAAAAGATATAGCGTTTGTTCTGATGAAGATATTTTGGAATTAAGGACGGATGATCGCGCAGGTATTTTTTGATGCCCTGCATGGTGCGTTCCCCCTTGCCGGTAAGGAGACCGTCTTTCACCATTAATTTTCCGATGCCCTGATAATCGTAATTGTTGGCTCCGGCAAACCGCACGCCCTGGAGCTTGCCGTCAGGAAACTGGAGTGCCCCGGACCCCTGGATGTGGAGGAAAAACCGTTCCAGGTCATCCTTTAACCAGGCGATTTCAAGGTTCCGGTTTTTTAAAATTCCCTGGTGGTCGATTTGCCTGCGGGTATAATTTTTCCAGATCGGGGATGGCGGGTTGCCAACGAAATTCAGCTCCACGGGGGCGTCAGGCACTCGGTAAATAGGATAAATATACTCCTCTGTTTTAACCGGGCTGGCGACAATGACAGGCGTGTAGTATCCGGTGAACAGGAATTTTTTCCGGGCTCCCTGCCCGGCCTTATAAAAAGTAAACTCCTGCCTCACCCGGCGGCTGAATTCATCAGGCGCCAGATTCTGGTTCAGCAAGTTCAGGAACGTTTTAAGAGCTTTTTTCAGTTTACCTTTGGTCAACGCCAGGTTTTCCAGCCGTACCGGCTCGAATTCATTTATGGCTTCCATTGCATCGAGTTGATTCTGGATTACTTTTTTGAGGCTTTCCTGGTCAAGGTCGTCTTCAAAAATAATGGGCAAATCCAGAGAGAGCGATTGCGGACGGGTCGGCTGATTTGGAAGACTTTGAGTTGAAGAGACGGTTTGGTTTGCGGGTTCGCTCCCAGAGGCTGAAGATCGATCAGCATTCGAGTTATCAGAAGATGTTAGCTGTCCATTGGGGCCGACTGGAGATGAATATGTGGAGCAGGAATCGAGGAAGAAAAATAAGGCGACAATGAACAGAAAACAGAGCGCCCGTACGGTTCGTTTTTGCAGTGGTTGTTGCAAGTTGTTTTTTATCAGGGAGGACATTTGCCTTAAGGGTATCTCTAAAAATTAGTTTATTACAGGAAATCGAACACTGTACAAGGATTTCTTATATTGGTGGCACGGGCGACCTATCCTTAAATTTAAGGGCAGGTCGCCTGTTCCACTAAAACAAAGCCATCTCCTTAAGTTGACGATTAGGAGCATTTAGTCAATTTTTAGAGATACCCTTAATATTTATCTGTTGGAGGGAGCACTCATGCCCTCATTGGCTAACGCATCCGCTCTTTCATTTTCAGGATGTCCGTTATGGGCTTTGACCCATTTCCAGGTGACTTTATGAATTTTGCTCAACCGATGCAGTTCCTGCCAGATCTCTTTGTTTTTGACCGGCTGGCGGGATGCATTGATCCAGCCCTTCTTGATCCAGCCTTCGATCCATTCCGTCATTCCCTTCTTTAAATATTGGGAGTCGGTGGTCAATTCCACTTCACAGGGTTTTTTCAGCGCTTCAAGGCCGACAACAGCGGCAGTGAGCTCCATGATGTTGTTGGTGGTGGATTTTGATCCGCCCTTCAGTTCTTTTGTCTTGCCATTATGTATTATGAGAGCCCCATACCCTCCGGGTCCAGGGTTTCCTTTGCAACAGCCATCGGTGAAAATTTTAACTATTTCCATGTCTTTATTATTATAATCCTTCAGATGTATCCTTAGGGAGGACGCCTTTCGTGAGAATACGGTTTTAAAATATTGCCGCACTTTTTTCTTGGTAAAGGGGTCTGCCAATGAATAGTTTGTATTGGAGATCAGAGTTTTAGTGGAGAATGTTCTGAGGTTGATGGATTCAACCGAGCCTGTAATTCCAATAATATATCATAACTCGCGGTTTCGTAGCTATTTGATCGAAACTTTTTGGCGATAGAACTTTTGTGAGTTTGGTGGGAAACGTTTAATCAGAGCAGGAGTTATTGCCATAGCTGTTGGTGGTTAAATTGTGCAGATTTTTGGCTGATTGTTCTTAAAGGGGGCACGTTACTTTTTCTGTAATTAAATGAGGGATGGGCATGAAAGAAAAAGATTCCGCTGAAAATTCCTCCATCAGTTTTCACTGCATTGATGCGATTGAAGTGAGTTTGTGTATTGAGAGACAAGGATTGATATTTTATGAAAAAGCCGCCAAAAAGGCTCGCGCTCCGAAAGTACGAGAAATGTTTCAGCGGCTGGCCGATGAGGAAAAAGAGCATATCCAGTCTTTGCAGACTAAGGCCAGATTTCTTCAACCGGCGTTATTGAATAAAACCAGTTCCAGGAAGCATGTCGATAAATTTATAGCGGAGCAATTAAAAGGCAAGGTATTCCCAGACATCAAAGGAAGTGGTCAGAGTGAGATCCCTGATTTTCAGAGTGATGTGGAGGCTCTGGATTTAGGGATACAGTCCGAGAAGCGATCCATTGATGTTCTGAGTGAATTGCTGAAAAAAGAAAAAAAGATCGATGTCCGCGCTATTTTTTCCCATCTATTAGTGGAAGAGAAGAAGCACCTGACCGAATTGGAGGAACTGAGAAAAACCATTGCTACCTGAGTTCAAAGATGGAGGGTTTTTTAATAGTGATCTGGAGTTTTTATTGAATCCTCCATTTTGTTGCAGGAAACCATGTAGGAATGATGTGCAGCATCCCTGCCGGTGTATTTAAGTTTTAGGGGGGAGATACGGTTTTGCCGATGAGACGTGCAAGACTTCTGCAGATTGATAATACTGCAAGCCTCAATTCAATAAGGCTGTTTAAGCGTGGGATAGGAAAACGGAGGGACTTGCGGACCTATTTTGCAAACCCTCTCGCAGAGCAGCCAAAGAAATTGTTCGGCAAGAAAGCAGGATTAAGGTTGGTTTGGGCTTTTTAAAAACGTATACTAATGGTGTAAATGAAGCATAAAACAGGGCTAACCTGTTTTATGTGAAAAGGTTTGACAACCTCGCGGCTGTTGTTTTATAGTAACACGCTTTCAAATTTTAGTAACCCGAAAAGGATTATTCAGAATGAGCCAATATCAGGTCAAAGCTGGGCCAGAGGCGTTTCTTCCTCCCGCTGCGGCTTCAATGGGGATTGTATTGCCCGATCCGGGTGAATGTCATATTGAAGGAAGAATTACCTCAGAGGAAGAAGGCTATGAATTTGCGGCGCGCAAGTTTCTGGAGGCAAAAGTGCCAACCGTTTTCCCTGGCCCTCTGGTTCTGTGGAAGTGGAATGAAAACGCCGCCAAAAAGGCTAAGGCTGTTCGGGCCTTGGCTGACGCGCTCCCGGCACGGCTGATTCCCATGGCGGATTACCGCCCGAAATATCCCAAAATTGACGCGGCAGTAGAGATCAATCCCAACCATCCCAATCTGACCATTTGGCATAATAAGATAGATGTTTGCATGTTTGTCGGGGTGCACTGTCACCAGGCAAACCTGGCGCTTAAGATCATTCGTGGCGGCACCAATTGTTTCACTATGGCCATGTGCGCCCAGGCCGGTCATGAGGATGCCTGCATGTCTTTTCGTGATGCGTCCGTGGAAAAAATCATGAATCTTGTAGATGCCGTAAATAAATTAAAAAAACAAGGTGTTAAAAGTCAGGCAATACCTTTTGTACAGATTAAAATGAACCGTTCGGGGCGGGTGTCCTAGTGCGGGAAAACCTTTATAACGCGAGCGTAGGACGAGCTCTGTTTAATGTCATTTCCAAGGGAGTGATTTTATGAATAAGCCGGTTGATATCCCCAAAAATAGAATAATAAAGTCTCAGCATGTGAAGTTGGGCACCAAAAATAAAATGGGTCAGACATTCACTGATGTGAATAGCATGTTTCTTGATCACGAAAGAACCCCGAGTTTCATGACGGGTAGTGAAGTCATTCGACAGGCCATCAAGGTAGCGAGTGTCGGCACGTCCGTAGCTTATCCGATCACCCCGCAAAGTGAGGCGGCGGCATTGATTGGTGAGTTGTATTCAGAGGGCTACCTGGATGAGTACTTTCGAGGCGAAAGTGAATTCGCCGTTATGGGGCAGTGCGCCGGAGCCGCCTTTGGCGGACATCGAGTGTTCACCACCACAGCCGGTCCGGGAACGCTTCGCGCCATGGAAAATTTTCCCATGTGGGCGGGGTCGCGTTTGCCGATTCAGGTGTGTGTGACCATGCGCGGCGTCAACTCTCCCTTGAGTATCCAGCCCGATACCCTGGAAGCGAGTTATCTTTTAGAAACCGGGATGCTGATGTGGCATGCGGAAACCGCTCAGGATCTATACGATTTTATCCTCAAAGGCTTCATTGTTGCGGAACAGCCCGATGTGCATATACCCATCGCGACCATGTGCGATGGCTTCTTCGTGACCCACACGAAGGACACGGTCATGTTGCCACCCGAAGACCTTTGTTTGACCCCTTACGATCCTTATAGATCTCCTGTGCCGTGTATGGACATGGAATGTCCTCCGGTCAGAATGATGCGGGATCCGTTCGTTATGAAATCCAACTACATCAGTTATTCGACCCACGCCTCCTGGCAGCAGGAAGTTCGAGCGGCCATTGAGCGGTCCCGCAAACACACCATTCCCTTGCTGGATGGTTTGATCGATGTCGAAAATATTGATCGTGAAATCCTTATTGTCTCTTCTGGAACTGCTGTGTCGCAGGGCCGGGAAGCTATTCGGTTGCTGGAAGAAGAGGGCATCAAAGTTGGATTGGTGAAGATCAAAACCATTCGCCCGTTCCCGACCGAGGAAATTAAGGAAGCCACCAAACGTGCCAAACACATCTTTGTGCCTGAGTTTAATCTGGCCGGCTGGATGGCTCGCGAAATCAAGTCTATTCTTCCCAATAACGAACGAGTGATCGCAGGTCCTAAAGTTGCAGGCGGCATGACCATGCCTTCGGAAGTTATTGTCGAGGAGATTAAAAAATACCTTGGAATAGGACGATAGGACGCAGTAATCGCGGAAGCTAGTCTGATTAAACGTTAGAATTTCTTAATCGCAAATTTTCCCATTGGGGAAATCAAAAATAGAAGGGGAAACCTGATGAGTAAGGAAAAGATATCTATCTGTGAAGATCTCGCGGACATCATGCCGCCTGAATATCAAGAGCTGGTAGCGACGGCGACTTACGGCAAAGAAGGGCGTGGCTGGAAAGATATCGGTTCGTCCAAGGAATTGATTGAGCAACATTCCCTGTGTGCGGGTTGCCCGGAGTCCATTGCCTTTCGTTATATTCTGGCCAGTCTTCCCAACCCGGAAGATACAGTTTTTGTTGGTTCTACCGGTTGCACCAGTCTGGTGTTCCCGCATGTGGCCGTGCAAAATATCCATTCGTTATTTGGGAATCAGAATGCCATTGCCTCAGGTTTGAAGCGCACTCTTAAACGTCGTTTCCCTGACGTTGAAAAAGACGTTGTCGTGTTGGCTGGTGATGGCGCCACCGTGGACATCGGATTGGATATGACCATGCAGTCCTGGTTCCGTCAGGAAAAATTCACCACCATCTGTTTTGACAACGAGCTTTATGCCAATACAGGTGGACAGGAAAGCGGATTGATGCAAAAAGGCTTTGTTGCCAAAATGGCGCCTGCAGGCAAAACCTTCGATAAAGTCCGATTGCCGGAAATCGCTCGTGAAGCAGGGTGTCATTATGTCGCCATGCTCACCGTGAGCAAACCCAGCCGGGTGGAGAAAGCCATTAGAAATGCTGTTATGGTAGCCAGAGAGATTGGACCGACCTATATTCAGCTGTACACTCCCTGCATTCTTGAGATCGGCAAACAGAGCATGGAAGGTTTGGATGAAATGAAAGATGCCGAATCCATTGGCGGTCGGTTTGTCATGAAAGAATACATTTCTGATCAGGCCAAGGAATTGTTAGATGCGATAGAGGCTGAAGAAAAGGCCAAGAAAAAAGCGGCAAAAGAAGCCAAAAAACCAGTTTCCGCTTAATTGCTTTAGGAGAGGATTAATTATGTTTAAAAGGATCAATATACGAATTTCCGGTTTGGGCGGGCAAGGAGCGGTTACAGCCGCGCATCTCCTGGCGATGGCCGCAAACAATGGCGGATTGTACTCCATTTCAAACCCTTTCTTCGGAGCTGAGAAACGCATGGCTCCGGCGGAAAGTTATGTGCGTATTGGGGTTGAACGTATTTATGACCGGGGTGAGTTGGTGTATCCAGATGTTATTCTGATATTTCATCCCCAGGTCATCACCATGCAGAAAAGTTATACAGCGCCATTTTATGACGGGGTCAAAGAAGGTGGTCTTGTCATCATTAATACCAGTGCCGATTTGCTGGGTGAGGAAGACCATAAGCGCTTGGAAGATCTCAATGTCACGGTTTTCAATCATGATGCGACCAAGCTGGCTCTTGAAATTGGTAAAACCGAATTGTCAACCAACATGGCAATGTTGGGGGCTTGTGCCGGGGTTACCAAAATCGTAGGACTGGAAGCTTTGGATGTGGCCTTGCAGGAACGGTTCGGAAAACGCTATGTGGCTTCCGGTGGTACCGCGACCCTGGATCAGGCGATTACCAAGAAATACGCTAAAAAGGCCATGTTGCTCAAAGCCAACATGGATACGATCACCAAATCCTTTGAAATGGCTGAGACTTGGGCGGAAGTGGCGAAACCCGCTTTGGCAAATGTGGCCGCTGGTACTGCCAGAGCGTTTTAGGTCTTCAGAATTATCATTAGAACTTTGGGACGATGGGTTTAGTGGCCTTTTTCAAACATTAAATTATCGAGGAGAAGTATAAGTGTATAACGTTGCATTGGTTGATGAGTCGAAATGTATTGCTGAAAAAGGTTGCCGACTTTGCATCATGTATTGTCCTGAGTCAGACACTATTATGATGAATGAGAACAATAAGGCCTATGTATTTGTCGATCGATGTAAAGGCTGTGATTTATGCATGGTGGTTTGTAGTACACACAAGGCCATCAGCATGCATCCGGTGGACCCAACCAATGGGAAAATCGTGATAGAGGCAGAAGCAGGCGAAACTGCTGGATTGGGTCAAGCTTACTCTGGCTAGCAGGAAAATAGTCGATCATTCAAAATCCCATGGCCTTATTGGTCATGGGTTTTTTTTTGGGAGGTGTTTATTCATTTGGGGGAGGTTAGGATTGGAAATGAATAGTTCGCACCGCAAAAATATTTTGCACTCAAACGGTTTCTTTTTCATCTAAAGAACAAACACTGCAGACCAATTATTATGGGAGCGAGCCAGTCATGGTGAAACCAATTTCAAAAGAGACACAATGTGTTCTTTGCACGGAGATCTATTTCCCGGTTATCGAGCCGGAAGAGGATCAATTTGCATATAAGTTATCTTGCTCTTCCTGCACCGAATGTTACACGATCAGCCGGGCAGAATCGGTCCGCGTGACCTTGCGGGAAGTGCTGGGTGTCAAAGGTGAGGCCCTGGCGTTGGCTCTGGAAACCGTTTTGGCCCCCTGTTCCTGTGGAAATAAATTCAGCCATGATGCGGGCAAGAGGTGCCCTGTATGTATTAAAAAGGTTGAAAGGGAGAATAAACGCATCGGCAACAAACCCAGTGATGACTTTTATTGTCCATGGAACCTGAATGAATTAGGAAAACTGGAGCCTAAAATCGTCGAGTATATCCGGGGAAAAATGGACTCCAAAGAAGAAACCCTCACCAGCCTGATTGAAAAATTCGAATCCGGGGAGATCGACGCCGAAACGTACCTGGAAGGAGTGGAGTCCCTTCAATTCAGGGAGTCGTCACAAGTCTGCGTCATACAGACCTGGGCGATTATTCTGGGGCCGGAGATGGCTTTTCGGGCCGCGGAGGAGCATGGCCTGGTGGAATATTTTGGCACCCGTATATTGGTGAGTATTGCCAAAGGATTGGAAATGAGCACCGCACATCCTGTGTTAACCACCCTGACCCGGGAAAAGGCCAACTGGGATGGTGACGTTCAAAAAGAGCTGAACACGTTTATCGCGAAAATAGGTGGCGGATTTTAATCCAATCATTTTATATTTCCTTGTGCCGATAAATAATGAATCTTTTTTACGAGGTGAACATCGTATAATTTGTTAGTACGCAGTCTCCCTTCTCGTTAGTGAAGCGCCCCAGAACCTTGGGGCGCTTTTTTTGTCCCACGCTACTTTTCCTGAGAGCCTCGATCCTTTAGCGGCCACCTGGATTTTTGCCATCACAGGCTGATCAACGCTAATTTGCCAATCGATTCTTTTTTCGCCTCCCGCCGGCAACTCAAGGGATTCAACTTTTCCTTTCAGCAGGGTAACCCCCTCAAGGGTTATTGATGGACTGACCTTCATGGCCGCATCGGTATTGTTGTTGATGATTGCGGAGATCGTCAAGGAGTCTCCGACCACGAAAAAACGTGGCGCTTGCAGGCGGACTGTGAGCGGTTTCCGGGTGCGGGAATTGCCCGATCCGATACCAAAGCGGTTATTTTCTGCAACCACCCTGGCAGTGGCCCGCCATTCAGTCAGCGAATCCGGGAATTTAACTTTAACTTTGGCTTGACCCTTTTTATTGGTGATGACATTGGGCTGCCAGAAAGCCGTGGCTCTAAAATCCGCTCTCACCTGGACGGCGGGTTCCTCCTGCCCTCCGTCAAAAACCTCCTGATCGGCTTCCATAAGGGAAGAAGATTCTCCAACGGCTTGCGCTATGGAATCACTGGCGAGCATTCCCGTCTGCCTCTTGGCCATTGAAGATTTGGGTGCCTTCATGACGTTCTCTCTCCTCAAGCCGCCTCTGCCCATCTCATTTAACGCGTAAGAGGTTGAAGAATCCGCCTTCCGTGTCCGCAATTCTTTCTCATCCAATAAAATTCCTTATCGTGGGTGAGGTCCACAGGGTAAATGGAGTAAGTCACGTTTTCGATATTCCGCCAGTTCAGATGAAATTGAATTTCCGAATCGGGCAGGAATATGTTGGAGACGCTGAGGCCCAGCACTGGCTGAGTGATGGACTGTATCCTTTGCTTGGCGGTGTCGTAGTGGCGGGTTTCACCCTTGTTAAATTCTTTTATGATGCGCCGGTACAGTTCCAGTGCCTTCACGTAATTATTTTCACGATGCTGTTCTCCGTTTTCCAAAATAACGACCTCGCCGGAATTTGCCAGCCACTCGGCGTATTGCAACAGGGCGTCGTCGTACCATGCAAACGATTGTCCCGCTTTCAGCACCGCCTCAAACTCTTCGGCAACCCGTTCCTGCCGGTCTCCTCCCTGCTGGCGCAGGGTCATGGCGATGAGGTAGTGCGCCCGCGTCAGGTCCGTTTTGGTTTGTGAAATTTTCAGCGCGTTTTCAAGGGTTTCCAGGGGAACTTGATTGCCGTAATAGCCGTAATAGTAATACGGCTCCCGCCAGGAGGGGCTGGCGATGGTCCAGACGATTTTAAGATAACGGGTCCGTGCCAGATCAATATCTTTGGCTCCCGCCCACCAGTCCAGCGCTTTTTGGTAATGTTGCCAGCCCGAATTCCAGTTTTTGGAGTCACGTCGTTGCCACCAGAAGTCGCCGAGAGATTCCTGAATTTCCGCCCACACCCGGTCCTTGTCTTCATCGCGCTTGATATCGCGGATGAGAAACTCCAGTTGTTGTTGGGCCTTTTCGTAGATGGAAGGATCGGAAGTTTTGCTTCCCGCCTCAGCCCGCCACAAGGTGTCGCCGATACGGAAATCCACCCAGCGTTTTTCCTGCGGTGTTAGATTCAGCGCGTTGGTTTCGGCGTAGGTTTTGTGGGCGCGGGAAAAGGAACCCTGTGCATAGTATTTTTCCGCCTGGGTTTTTAAGCGTTGATATTCGCCAGGTTGTGCCTCGGCAAGATTGACAGGGGCCAACCAGCCGATGGACAGGATGATCAGCAACGGAAAATTATTGAGTTTCATTATCGAGCCTCCAACCCGCATAGATTCAGCGGGTGAAACGGTTGATAATGGACTCGACCGACGAGAGGTATGAACTTCCGAACAGGTTCAAGTGATTGAGCATGTGATACAAATTGTAAAGGTCCCTTCGTTCTTCATAACCGGGATTCAACGGAAAAGCCTCGTGGTACGCCTGGTAAAAAGATTCCGGCAGTCTTCCGAACAGCTCCGTCATGGCCAGGTCGCTTTCCCTGAGGCCGTAATAAACGGCGGGATCAAAAATACAGGGTTGTCGATCCTGACTTGCCTGGAAATAGTTGCCCGACCATAAATCGCCGTGCAGGAGGGCGGGTTTTTCCCCGGTGGCATCCAAAAGCGTCTCCAGCTTGCCGCAAAGCCTGTCCAGCCGCTGGTCTACCTGTGCAGGCAGTTTGCCAGCCTTACGCGCCAGTTCCTGTTGAAACCTGAGACGATGCTCGCGGAAAAAGACCAAGCCGTTTTTCTCAGGTGTATTTTCTTGCACGGTGGAGCCTATATAGTTATCGTGGTCCAATCCGTGAGACTCTTGGGTGACGCGGTGCATATGGGCCAACGCCTCGGCGAAATGCAGATGAAATTCATTGGATGGGGCGGAATTCTCCACAAATTCCAGCAGGAAGAACCGAGGGTTGGAGCCCGGTTCCATCCCCAGAGGTTTTGGAATTCTGGGGCCGCCTTGAGCCTGCCTGAGCAGTTCAAGGCCCTTGGCTTCCGCCGGAAAAAAATTTGGCGGCGGGTGGGAATTGGTTTTCAAAAAAACGTTTTCACCGTTGGAAAGCGTCAGAGCCTGCGTCTGGTTGATGGAACCGCCGCCGACTGACCGGGTGTGTTGAATCGTCACCGGCTGACCGTAAACCGATTCCAGAACCTGATGGATGATCTCCTTCATGCGCTCATTTGACCTGGCTCTTGAGAAATTCCAGAATCTTTGGGCAAGTGCGCTGGACGATCTGATAGACGATTTCAAATCCCTTGCCGCCGCCGTAATAGGGGTCGGGGACGTCCAGGTCGCCATTGGCCTCCGGGTCAAAGGAACGGAACAACCGTAATTTTTCCGTTTGCTGTGGGTCGGGGGCTATTTGCCTGAGGGACATCAGGTTGCTGTGATCCATCGCCAGAATGAGGTCCACATCCTGAAAATCCGAGCTTTGAAAATGCTGGCCTCGGGAGTTCAACTGAATGCCGTATTTGTTTGCAGTCTGCTGCATTCTTTCGTCTGGCGGTGACCCGACATGCCAGTTACCGGTGCCGGCGGAAGAAACACGGATCTTGTCTTCCAGCCCTTCTTCGGCGATTAACTTTTCAAAAACCCCGTGGGCGAGAGGGGATCGGCAAATGTTACCCAGACAAACAAAACGGACTTCGATCATCGTAAAATCTCTTGATTGATTTAGCGTGCGATTGCGTTTAATATTGGCGCATCATCATTATTGATCTCTCCATCTTATAAAACTGTCGAGATCCCAGCAACTATATCTCGATTAAAAAAAATTAAGGAAACCGTTTTGATTGAACGCTATTCGCTCCCGGAAATGGCCGCCATCTGGGAGCCAGAAAACAAATTCGACATCTGGCTGAAAGTTGAAATTCTGGCCTGTGAAGCCTTGGCAAACCGCGGGGAAATCCCTCAATCCGCCGTCGATGAAATGAAGAAGAAAGCCCGTTTCGACATCGCCCGCATCGATGAAATCGAAAAAGAAGTCAAACACGATGTCATCGCCTTTCTCACCTGCGTGTCCGAAAACGTCGGGGAATCCGCCCGTTATATGCATCTGGGGCTGACTTCTTCCGACGTGCTGGATACAGCCTTTGCGGTGCAGTTGAAACAAGCCGCTACCCTGATCATTAAGGGAGCTGAAGGGCTAAAGGAAGCGATTAAAAAACAGGCGCTTTTGCATAAGAACACGCCGATGATCGGGCGCTCGCACGGGATTCACGGCGAACCCATCACCTTCGGGTTCAAGCTGGCAATCTGGTATGAGGAAATGGGGCGCAATATCGAGCGCTTGAAACAGGCCCGGCAGAGAATCGCTTATGGTCAGATTTCCGGAGCGATGGGGACCTTCGCCAGTATCGACCCAGATGTTGAGGAGTACGTCTGCAAGAAGCTGGGTCTCAAACCGGCTCCTGTGTCCAGTCAGATCATCCAGCGCGACCGACACGCGGAGTATTTCAGCACGCTGGCGATTCTGGCAGGCACGCTCGACAAGATCGCCGTGGAAATCCGTCATATGCAGAGAACCGAAGTTCTGGAAGCGGAGGAATTTTTCTCCAGCGGCCAGAAGGGGTCGTCCGCCATGCCGCATAAAAGAAATCCCGTGGTGTCGGAACAAATGTCCGGCCTGGCGCGGATCATTCGCGCCAATGCTCAGGCGGCGATGGAAAACATGGCCCTCTGGCATGAGCGCGACATCAGCCATTCCTCCGTCGAACGGGTGATCGGCCCGGACAGCACCATTCTCATGCACTACATGCTCAACCGCACGACCCGCATGATCGACCGTTTGATGGTCTATCCGAAAAATATGATGAAGAATCTGGAGATCACTCGCGGCCTGGTTTTTTCGCAAAGCGTTCTGCTGGCGTTAGTCCAAAAGGGCGTGACTCGGGAAGACGCCTACCGCATGGTGCAGAGAAATGCCATGCAGGTCTGGGAACAGGGCAAAGAGTTTCTTCCTCTTTTGAAGAAGGACAAGGACATCAAAAAATACCTGTCCGATAAAGATCTGGAAAAGGCGTTTCAATTGAAATCGCAATTCAAAAACATAGACCGAATTTTTGAACGGGTTTTTAAATAAATAGGTGCTGGGCAGGATAATTAAAAAAATATTGTCACAGCAACACCCACAGGGTGACAGGTTCGTATGATGGGTTTCCCCTTAAATTATTAAAACAGGAATTTTCATGAAACGACAAGAAAAATTATACGAAGGCAAAGCCAAAATCATATACGCCACCGATGATCCCGGCCTGGTGATCCAGTATTTCAAGGATGACGCCACTGCCTTTGACGGCATTAAAAAAGGCACCATCGTCGATAAAGGCGTTATCAACAATCATGTGTCCACCAGAATCTTTAAATATCTGGAAGACAACGGGGTTAAGACGCATTTTGTCGAGTTGTTGAGCGATCGCGAGATGCTGGTGAAAAAACTGCAGATCATTCCGGTGGAAGTGGTTTTTCGCAACGTGGCGGCGGGCAGTCTGTGCAAGCGGCTGGGGATTGAAGAAGGAAAACCTCTCGATCCACCCACCCAGGAATTTTTTTACAAGAGCGATCCTTTGCACGACCCGATGATCAACGAATCGCACATCAAGACCTTCCAATGGGCGACAGAGGCAGAGGTTGAATTTCTAAAATCCGCCGGGTCCAAAGTTAACCAGTTACTGGTCGAGTTTTTTAAAGCGCGGGGTATCCGGCTGGTGGACTTCAAACTGGAGTTCGGCAGGAATCAGGGAGAAGTGTTGCTGGGTGATGAAATCAGTCCCGACGGTTGCCGCCTGTGGGACTGGGAAACCGGAGAAAAGATGGACAAGGACCGTTTCCGCTTCAGCCTCGGCAGTGTCGAGGAAAAGTATCAGGAGGTTTACAAGCTGGTGTGCGGGGAGAAGGCGTGACCTGACGGGTTAGAGCACTCTTTATTTTTCTTCTTATTGAGTCCTTTGCGACCCTTGCGCCGTTACTCTGTGACGGTTGTGATTCAATTTCCCTGACCCCTGTGGTGTTTAACAGTAGCCTTCATGCCCGGCACGGGTATGTGGTATTCCCTCCTTAGTCTTCATGCCCGGCACGGGTATGTCGAAGGGCGACATTTAATTCGATATAAAAAAATTTGGAATTTTTGTTTTTCCGGAAGTCGTATTTGGCTTGGAGATACCGGTGTAGTCAGGTGCCTTGAATTTCTGCCTAAAGGTCCTTGCACTGCATTGATTTTGGTTCTTTGGCCTGACATTCGATATTTTCCGTCATGCCGTTAGCGGCGCCGCCACAGGCTGTGGTGATGGCAACCATCATGGTTTCTTCCTTTTGCACGCCGGCGACGGTCTGGCAAACCTCTTTATCTTTATAGACAATACAGGCATGGCACTCGTATTTGTTTCCCGTCCATATCAGGGAAAAGGACAGGTAGCTGATAAAAAGCAGAAAACCGATGGTTAGAATCGCGCCTTTGGACATGAGTTTTCAGGAATCTTTAGCGTTGGTGAGGACGGCTTCTTCGTTCAGGGAAAAATAATGCTTGCGGTAAAAAATCAACTCCTCCAGGGACTCTTTGACATCAATATCGGCGGAATGCACCGAACTTTTCTTTGGAAATTTGGGTCCCTTGGGAAACCAGCGCTTGATCACCTCTTTGATGGAGGTGACATCGATGCTGCGGTAGTGGAAATAATCGTGAAGCTCCGGCATGTATTTGATCAGAAATCGTCGGTCCTGGCCGATGGAATTGCCGCACAGGGGCGCAACTTGCGGAGGACAGTATTGCCTGATGAAATCAAGCGTGAGCTTTTCCGCGTCCGCATTGGAGATTGCGGATTTCATCACTTTGGTCGTCAACCCGGACGCGCCATGGGTTGTGGTGTTCCAGGCATCCATGCGGGAAAGAATCGCGTTGCTCTGCTTAATGGCCAGACAGGGGCCTTCTTCCAGGATATTCAAATCGCTGTCTGTTACCAGGGTAGCGATTTCAATAATTAATTCTTTATCAGGGTCCAGACCGGTCATTTCCAGGTCCATCCAAACCAGGTTGTTTGGTGATTGTTTGCTCATGGTTCCTTCCAGTGCGGGTGATTGGTTTGGCGGTTTTCCACAGGATGTTCCGCTGCAACCTTATTGATTTTTTTCAATGATTTTTCCTATGGTTTCCTGCTTCATCAGTGCCTTGATTTTAGGATCGTCTCCCACCCGGTTCAAGTTGCCTTGCGCGATGGCATCCATGAGTTCTTTGTCCTGAAGAATTTCCTGCACCGAAGGGTTGCTTTGAAGCTGTTGTATTAACTGCACCGTCTCAGGGTCATTCAACATCTGTTTCTGCACTTGATCGATATTGTGAGCACTGGGGGACTTGGCATTACCCGCAGGATGGATCGCGCTGATTTTGTTCTCCGGCAGGGCGATGGTGCCCAAAATATCCGAGTTGATTTTATAAATTCCCTGGGAATAGGAGAGAATTTCTCCCTGAATGACACTGCCATCCTTCAGCTCAAACCGATTCAGCGTGTTGGCGAAAACAAGAGACCCTGATAAATGGATGACGAGCAAAACCCCCAGCCCCAAAGCAATGAGTTTTCTTTTATTTTGGCTAGGAATAGTCATTTTTGGGTTTGGGATGAAGGCGCTGGAAAAAAACCGAAACTCTTATTGATAAAATACGTTATCGGGGTTTAGGGTCTTGATTCTAACCCAAATCCGCCCAGATTTGAACTTAAATCGAAAAATCTGGAGAAGGCGCTATCCTTTGGACTCTACAGCCAGCGGCATTGCATGCATTTCTTCAATCTTCTGTTTTTTCTCTGGGCCTGAATCGAGTTCTAAAGTCAGGCATTTGTTTGCGCCTCCAGCTTTCATGAACTCTGTCACCGGCGTGATAAAAACCGTGTAGCCGGCGTTTGTGAGTTGATTTTCCAGATCCTCGCCAGCGTGGTTGAGGACGATATTGTTTCCCACCAAAACAGCATTGCAGGCGAAATGCCCGGCGTCGTCGTCAGATACCGGGATTCTGTTTTCCGGGGTCGTGTGCTCTTCAATCAACTTTAGCGATTGAGTGTCAAAGGCTTTCTCGTAATACATGACCTTGCCATCCTGCAATGGGCAGAAGCAGGTGTCCAAATGATAAAAGCTGGGATTCACCAGTTGCAGAGAGACGATCTGTATCTGTAGTTCACTGGCGAGAATGCCATGGGCTTCGAGATCGGTTCGGAATCCATTTGCCGCCCACAATAGGTTTTTCCCCGGTTGCGGCAGGACATCTCCGGCGCCCTCGAAAACAACCGAGCCGGGCCATTCGACGACTTGATAACCGTGAGATTGAAACCAGTCGCGGAAAAAAGGTTCCTCTCCGCGTCTTTCACTGTGTCGAAAACGGCTGGGAATAAACTTATTTTTCAGAAGCAGTCCGGCGTTGGCGGTAAAAACCAGATCGGGGACATGTGTTTGGGGTTGGATGAGTTTGATTTCTGCAAACCGGGCCAGAGTGGAGAAAAAATCTTCCCATTGTCGGGTGGCCCGACGGGGGTCAACTTTGCCAATTTTGTCAGTCATCCAGGGATTGATCGAGTAATGGACCCCGAAATAATCTGGAGAACACATTAAAAAACTCTGAGTCATGTCCCAAAGCCTCCTGGATGGATCGTTTCTATCCTTTATATTATAAAGGGTTTGAAGGAGGAGTGGGGGTTATTGTTGGATCTAAATTATTGAAAAATAAAAGAAACTGAAAAACCGGCGGTTCTTGAAAAAGCTGAGGAGGAGAGGGGCGGGCCGATCGTGGCATCGAACCCGCCCCAATAAAAAGGAGAAGAAAAAGTACTAACGACATTATAAAATTATCGAATTAAAAAGGTGTTAACGGAGCATTAAAATTTTTTAATGTTACGAACCCAAAGGCCGCTATCAGGGTTTATAGGGGGCATCTAGGGGTCCGGATTTTTCTGATGGTTTTCAATGGAAAGTTTGAGTTGAAGGGAGCTGAGGGAGGGACGCAACTTATTTTTTAAGGTCGTCCAGATTGAAGACGGCTTTTTCATAGGTATTGCGGACCAGCTCCAGGTTGTTTGCCAGCCACAGGTCGGAAAAACTGGGCGGGTATTTGGCGAACCCTTTAATCTGCTCAACCATAATTCTCGCATCGCGATACCACGAGATGTTTTTTTTATTTTTAAAGATTTTTTTGGCCTCCTGCAATTGTTGGATGGCGGCGTCTGGTTGTCTATTGCCAAAATGGGCCAGGGCCAGCCCGACATTTCCCAAACCTTCGTTCGGCCTCAGTTCGATGGTTTTTTTAAAGGCCTCAATCGCTTCAGGGTAATTTTTTATTTTTGCCAGGGCATTTCCCAGATGGAATTGAGCATCGAAGTGACCCGGTTGGGAGAGGGTGAGTTTTTTGAGCGTTTCCACGGCTTTATAAGGTTCCGTTAATTTTAAATAAGTGCTGGAAAGCTTCAGTGTGGCAAATGTCTGTAATGGCTTTTCTGGATTGGATTTAAGAAGCTGTACCCAGGTTTGTGCGGCTTCATCCAAGAACCCCTCTTTGTCCAACCGGATGGCTTTTTGATACAGTTCATCAACGGTCGCCGCCCCAATCGGGGAAGCGGTTATAAGAAGAGCTAAAAACAGGTTTATTGTTAGAACGAGTGAAGGACGCATCGTTAAAAAATCCCGGAAGTTTAATGGGTCAATGATTTAGTAATAGTACTTATAAGGTGCTTAGATCGGTTCTTCGCTTAAAACGGATTCTGATTCAATCAACGGTAGAAGCGCCCTTTTGAGCATCCCTATAAAGTGATCTTTTTCTTGCACGATCTGTTCAACATCCTGTGGACGCATGTAGAAGGTGTTTGACGCCGTTCCCTGGTAGGTGTGTACGATCGCTCTTTGAATTTCCATATTGAGCTGGGCGAACACTCGGGTTTCCATCATAATGACTCCAATGAGGTCATGGCTGGACACCGTGACCGTCCTGCCAATGATTTTCACCTTGAGTTTTACGTCCTTGAAGGGATGTTTTTTCTGCCGTATGACCCCGCCCCGATCCTTAAATACGGAAGCGATGGGTTCTCTATCCACGAAGATACGCCGTAAATCTTCCAGAACCCGTTTCTGAATGAGAAAAAACTCAGCATGATCGATGGGGTTTCCAGAAGACGTGACCACTTTGAAGACATCGAATGCATTGTCTTTCATGGTCTGGATATTGGCTTCAACGATGCTCAGCTGATTGAACGCCAGTACGGTTGATATATGGCATAAAAACTCTTTCTGGTCTTTGGCGCATACGACCAGATCCGAAGCCTGGCCAGGTTGAAAAGTAAATTCAGCTTTGAATTTCCCTTTTGACTTCAAAAAGCCATTATAAGTTTCCAATTGTGATCTGAGGTCCTTGGGAAGGCGGACCATTTGCAAAAAATCCAGTTTGACGGCTTCAGGAACATCCTCGTGTTTCTTATGATGCAGGGTGAACTGATAAAACATTTTCAGTTGCTCGATCTGGGAAGAGGACATCTTCATTTTTGTGCCGGCCCGGTCTGCATAGGTGAGCAGGACCAGCATTTTCAATCGTTCTCTGTCGTGGGTCACCAGATCCCAGACCATCTCGAAGGTATCGTCTTCTTCCGGGTCGAGAAGCATCAAATCGTACATGGTCAAATGTTTTTCAACCAGAAAAGCCACATCTTTCACTTGTTTGGAGTCAGCGGCATATCCCAGATTCTCAAGAATGCCTGGGATCATACGGGCTCCCACGACTTCCTCAATTTCGTGCTCTTTCTTTGCGCCTTTACCGATATCGTGTAAAACCACGGCAAGTTTTAACGCCGTCTTGTCTTTCAAGGAATGGTAGAGATTGATGAGAAATTCATCGGCTTCCACCCGAACTTCCAGCAAATTGAGAGCATCGAGAGCCGCCAAGATGTGCATGTCGGTCGGAAACTTATGAACGTAGATGTCCTGAAGTTGACCACAGATATTTTTAAAGTCGGGAATATAATAGTCGCTCAAGAGCCCGAATTCATGCAATAAGCGCAACGCCTTGGCGAAGTGATTCCCGGCGATGATTCTTTGGAAGTAGGTTTGTATCTCGGCTTTCTTGTTACCATCCGAAATCAGAAAGGAAGGGGCCGTTTGACTCAGGTAATCTTCGATGGAGCGGATGATGGGATAGGAAAGATGATAGTTCTTTTCCGCTACCCAGGCAAAAACCTCAAAAATCCACAGCGGGATTTCGGCGGATAATTCATCCGGGTCTTTATTGAAAATGATCTGGTCTTCCGCATTGAGAGCAAAATTTTCGGTCAAGTCGCTGACCTTCTGCGTGTCAAACGACATGCTTTCCCAGAACAGATTGCGGCTGTAGCGTTTCAAGGGAAGGCCTGCATGATAGAAATAGGCCTTATAAAACGCCTTGAGTTCGAAGCCCATGGCCTCTGCGATCTTCTCCCGGACTTCGAAACTAATAATATCGCGGTGCGAGCCTCCCCGGATTCCATGCAAAAGCAAACGCACTTTGGACAGGAAGTTGAGAGCGTTTTGCATATTTTTATAGGCGATGACGCTCAAGATGTCCTTGCGCAACAGTTCATTCAAAAGTTCGAACTGGTTTAACGAGTTCAAATTCTGGCGAATCCGGACCAGGGTCAATGCCCAGTAAAGACGCTTGAGCTCTTCCTTGACGTTGGGTTCCTGCTGGAAAACGGTGTTCTGAACATCGTAATAGACCTTGTGTTTGAAGCAGTATTTTAAGATTTCACCCGTGTGCATCAGGCTGGCGGTTTTAATGGAGCTTGCGAATTCGGCGTATACCATCGCGTCGCCCGTAACAAACCGGTGTTCCATCATGGAGAAGAAGTCGGAAAGTTTTTCAGGGTCCAGCACCTCCTCCATTCCTGTCGCATCCGAATGGCAAAAATTGCTGGCGGTACGAAAGATGTCCTGAAAAACGAACAGGTATTCAAATTGCTTGATGACTCCTTGGGCAAGGTCCAAAGCGCTTTTTTCTAACAAAGATTTTGAAACGATCTGCAAATCAACGTCAGATTGAAAGTACATTTCCTCCCGGCCATATCCTCCCCTGGCGACAATGGCAACAGGAACCTCTTTAGCGTCGATATTTTTTTGCGTCAGATAGTTGTGGAACCAGACGGCGGTTTGGAAAGCGGCCAGCACGATGGTATCAACGAGAGCCGTTCGTTTTAATAACAACAAACAAGAATTGTTTGACTTCAGAGTTTCGTCTAGAAGTTTTTTGGACTCTTCAGTCACGACTTCCAGAGCTCTTTTTTTGAATTCCAGATAAAATTTTTGCGGGTTTTTTTTGTCAGAATCGGAAAAGGAATCCGAAGTGACGGCGGGCAGGAATTTTTCCTGCAACGCGGTTTGGTAGCGGCCACAAATAATTCTATTGGACTGAAAAAAATCATTCATGAGAAGGTCTGCAGGGTTTTGAACCCTTTACGGTTATTGAGCGAACCGGAAAAGCCGGGATTTAGCCAATGCTAAAAGGATAAACCGATTCCGGGTGAGATTCAAGAAAAGTCGGTGAAACAGGGGAAGGATTGAGATCCGGGCACGGGGTCCTGGCTTTTCGTCAGCAGGATCAAAGAGTTCGGCCCATCAATTCGATGAAGGGTCTTAATGTCTGGATCAGTTTGGCGAACTTTTCCGGTTTGAGGGATTGGGGGCCGTCGGAAAAAGCATTCACCGGATCGGGATGGACTTCAATCATCAATCCATCGGCTCCGGCGGCTATGGCGGCCCGGGACATGGAATCGACCAGATGCCAGTATCCGGTACCGTGACTGGGGTCAACAATGACGGGAAGATGGGTCTCCTGTTTGAGGACGGGGATACAGCTCAAGTCCAGAGTGTTGCGGGTTGCCGTTTCGAAGGTGCGGATGCCTCGTTCACAGAGGATGACGCTGCGATTTCCTTCGGCCAGAATATACTCTGCGGACATTAAGAATTCCTTGATGGTCGTCATCATGCCGCGTTTCAGCAAAATCGGTTTGTTAATTTTTCCGAGTTCTTTTAACAGGGAGAAGTTCTGCACATTCCGCGCTCCTACCTGCATGAGGTCTGCATACTGGGCGACCAGATCCACTTCCCTCGGATTCATGACTTCGGTGACGATGGGCAGTCCGGTTGCTTTCTTGGCTTCCAGCAAGAGCTTCAACCCTTCCTCTTCCAGACCCTGAAAACTGTAAGGCGAGGTTCGCGGCTTGAAGGCTCCGCCCCGCATGATATTGGCCCCGGCTTCCTTGATCAGCCGGGCGGTGGTGCAAATTTGTTCCCTGCTTTCCACCGAGCAGGGGCCGGCCATGATGGCGATCTGTTTGCCGCCAACGGGGACGCCCGCAACATCGATGACGGAATCCTGAGGTTGGGTTTCGCGGCTGGCCAGCTTGTAGGGTTTCAGGATGGGAAAGACGGACTCCACCCCTGCCATCGACTCGATCATTTGCAACCGCTCTTTGCCGCGTTCATCGCCGATGGCGCCGATGACCTTGCGTTCCACGCCGACGATCTCATGCGGTTTGTACCCCAGAGCCGTGATTTGTTTTTCGACGGCTTCAATCTGTTCAGGAGTCGCCTCCTGGTGCATGACAATGATCATGGTTGATGTTGCCTTTGGTGTGTAAGGGTTGGCGTGATATTTTAAATTATCATAGTCGTTTTTTTTCGTCAAGATTTCTCCCTTCAGGGAGATACCGTACCAGGATCAGAGGGGCTGACAAACTTCGCGGACCGTAAAAAACGGTTGATGCGGAATGCGTTTCAATTGCCTTGTGCGAGTGGTTTTGTGGAGGCGATTAGTTTTGACAGGATTGGGTAATTGTGATACTTAAAATTTAAAAATAAACTCAATGCGAAAATTGGAGAAGGCGAGAATGGAAGTCAGGATTGGCAGGGATGTATTTTTAACCGGCGTGCAAAAGGTTCAGGGGATTGTTGAAACCAAAGGGGCGATGCCCATCCTCTCGCATCTGCTGATCCGCACCGAAAATGGCGGATTATTTATTGAAGCGACGGATCTCGAAATCGGAACCCAGGCTTTTTACCCTGCCAATATTGTTTCCCAGGGATCGGTTACTCTGAATGCCCGGAAACTGTACGACATTCTCCGGGAACTTCCGGATATGGAAGTTCATATGATCAAGGAGGATAACGACTGGGTGACCTTGAAGTGCGGTAACTCCAAGTTTCGCCTTCCCGGTCTCCCGACGGCGGATTTTCCCTCTCTCCCGGAATACAGTTCGGAAAGTCTGATGGAGTTCAGTTGTCTGCTACTGAAAGAGATGATCCGGAAAACCTTTTTTGCGGCGTCGCCCGATGAAACCCGGCAGGCCCTGAATGGGCTGTTGCTGGAAATAGAAAATGGCCAGGCCAATCTGGTGGGAACGGACGGTCATCGGCTGGCGTTGATCACCCGGCCTCTACTGAAATCGACCCTGCCGAAGAATGAAAAAACAAGTTATCTTTTGCCCAGGAAAGCGCTTTCCGAACTTTTAAAATTAATGGAGGATGAAGAGTCTACATTCTCTTTTTCCGAGAAGGGCAATCATCTGGCGTTTATCCAGGGCAAGCAGGTGATCATTTCCAGAAAAATCGATGGCAAGTTTCCAAATTACCGCCAGGTCATTCCTCCTGACAATAACTTGAAGGTCACAATCAACCGGGATGAACTCAACCATGCGCTCAAGCGGGTTGCTTTATTGGCGAATGAAAAATCAAAAATGGTGCGGTTTGACATTCAGAAGGGAACCTTGACGCTGGTGTCAGACAACTCGGACCTTGGCACCGCCCGGGAAGAAATTACGATTGCCTATGAGGGAGAAGACGTTGCTGTGGGGCTCAATGCAAAATACGTCCTCGATGTTTTGAATGTGATTGAAGATGCGGAAATTGTCCTGAACCTGAAAGATCAGAACCACTCCTGTCTCATCTCCATTGAAAACGATAAAGACTACCTGAGTATCGTGATGCCCATGCGGATTTAAACAGGGCTTCACATATCAAAAAACTGATCCAGCTTTTTATCGCTGCGCGGCATTTTCCCGGTCACCCCTTCCCAGACTTCCTTGGTTTCCATGCATAAATAAATATTCAGATCCGTCGAATGTTTTTTTATGTATCCGCTCAGGGTTTCGTAAGCGTTATTTCTTAACGACCGCAGGTAGCGAAATTTTCCATCCTTGCTGGACACATGCTCGCTGTTAAACAGGTGGGTGGTTTCATGGCGCTCCTTGATGATCTGTTTTAAACGGGAACGGTACCTGAAGCTTCCAAGGCTGATCCATTCAATTTTGGATTTCGGGATGGTGAAAAAAAGCTCTTCGACCAGGTCTTTGTAGGCGCGTTCCCAGCCGGGAAAGAGAATGATCGGGTCAAAATGAAACCCCACCCGGTATCCCTTCTCCTGACACAAGCGCGCGGCTTCCAGGCGTTGATGCAGTTCGGGAGTGCCCTTTTCCTCGCGCTCAATAACCTCCGGGGGGTTCAGGGACCAGGAAACGATGACGTTTTTCGGATTCTCCTGTTTTAACAATGAGTCCACATTGGCGGATTTGGTTTTGAGTTCCAGGACCGCATTTTCCTGTTTGTTGAAAAATGGAATCAGTTGGTCTGAATAGGGAATGACATCCTCCAAAGCCAGACTGTCGGTCAACTCACCCGTTCCCACCCGAAACTTTCTGTCGGGATGATCGTGAAACACTTGCTCCAGTTCGCCGAGCAAATCCTCGACGTTGACATAGGCCACCATGAGCGGATTATTTTCCAAGAACCCTTGCAGGAAACAATAGGAACAGTCGTAAACGCAGTTTTTCATGAGGTTGACCACATAATAATTGCAGCACACCATTCCAGGGCTGATTCCGGGGCATTTTTTCAGGAAAGAACCCTTGAAGCGGGACAGCACCAGTTGCTTTTTACCTTTGCCAAAAATATCAGAGGAGGTTTTTTTAATTTCCTCAGTGACCGAACGGCTGTCGTTAATCCGGTGCACGGGAATTTGAGGGAAGCGTGAAAGGATGTCGCGAGTGAGCAAAAAATTCTCCGCGCCGTCTTCAATGTAAATGTTGTCAGGTTTGAAAAGTTCCATAAGTCACAAAAAATCAAAAAGTAAGGGTTGTGCTGAACTTGCTTGTCTGCCATAATTAATTGACTCAAATTCTAGTATGAAAACCGCCAGGGAACAAGGAAAGTGTGGTTTTTTATGAAATTGGGTCCTTCGTTCCCCCTCAGCACTTTCTATTCGCCCCTAGGGCATTAAACTGGAATTTCTTTAGAAAAGACCGTTTCTTTTTTAGGTTTGATCTCTAGAACGAAGTTTTAGGGGAGGCATGAAAGCTAAAAGAAGCATGAGTCGATCAAAACAATTGATTAAGGGCATTTCTAAAAATTAGTTTTCACAGAAAATAGAATCGTGTGCAAAATTTACTTAAATCAGTGGCACGGGCGACCTATCCTTAAATTTAAGGGTAGGTCGCCTGTCCCACTAAAACAAAAGACGCTTCTTTGAATTGGCGATTCGGTGCCGTTGTCAATTTTTAGAAGTGCCCTTAAATCACGGTTTTAAATTTTTCCCCTATAAACTCTTCAAGAAAGCGACCATGGCAATCCCTGCTTACTTACAAGACAAACGTCTGTCCTCAAAAAAGCGATTCCCCGTGAAAATTCTGTTTAATATTATTTTTATTTTTTCTTTGGGGTTGAATATTTACTTCATCGGCTTTCAGCAGGGTTCTGACGTGGATCTACGGTCTGAAAATGAGGTGTCCGTGGCCTCAGCGATTGATGGGGTATCGAATGATATAGAAACCGACCGGGTTCAGGTTGAATCGGTTCAGGACCTCCCAGCTAAGATTGCACAGAGAAAGACAGAAGACACTGAGATACAGGCGGATTCCGACAACTTGACCCCACCTCCTGATCAAAACGGTCAAGGGGGGCCGGAAACGGTATCCAGCACTCCGGCTTCGTATGTGGTTTCGCAAACCTCGGCCGAACAAAATATCCATGTCTTGCGGTTAAAAATTCGCAATTCGTTGACCTATAGCGTTTGCCAGGCGATGACCAAAGAGGACGGGTGTGAAACCATGTCCGCTTATATGAGTCGATTGCTCTCCTGGTTTGTCGATGTCAACAAGGGCCTGCGCAATGGCGATTCTATCGATGTGATTTATGAGATGGTTCCAGATAAAAACCTGTTTCGCATTTTAAAGCTGGCCTATAACAGCCAGTTGTCCCAAAAACTGTTCGAAGCCAACTATTTCAGCAGAGGCAACAATGGATTGGGTTCTTATTATGACTCGGCGGGGATAGAGATTGCCAAGAGTATCGTTGATCAATACGCTCCGGTCAGAAATTATCAGGAAATCACTTCTCTTCCAGGAGATTTCCGCAAGGGCCCTGTGGGCCATGTAGGCACCGATTTTAAAACAGAGGTGGGAACCGACGTTTATTCGAGTTTCGAGGGGAGAGTGACCCGAACCAACTGGAATGTCAGGGCCAATGGGTATTGCGTGGAGTTGGACCATCCCCTGGAAGGGGTGAAAACCCTTTACCTGCACCTGAGCCGGGTTTTGGTCAAGGCGGGTCAGTTTGTCAAACAGGGCGATAAAATTGCTGAAACGGGAAATACCGGCAGGACCTTTGCGCCGCATCTGCATTACGAAATTAAAAGTCGCGGGCAGAAAAAAATTGTATATAATCCATTTAATTTTAAACACATCAAATCTTATTTTAAAGAGGTCCCCCGCGGGGAATGGGAAAGCTTTCAAAAAACGGTGAGTCAGTACAATTCGATTCTGCCGCAGGGTTGATGGCTTTCTGCTCAGGATCTTTTGAGATTTGTTATTCTTCTCTTCTCAAGATTCGGGCACTGTATAAATAATGTCGGTTGTACCAAAATTTTTCAAAAGGCCTAATAAAAAAAGAGTATTCCGAATTCGTTTGGGAAAAATTCTTTTTGATCTGAGTTTGGCGTTCCTCACTCTCACCCTGGTCCCCGTTCTTATTTACAGCGTGACCAACCCGCAAACCACACCTCTTTTATGGGTTCGTTGGGTTGAGAACGATCAAAATGACCGGTACACCCGAGTATTTAAGAATTGGGTTCCATTCGAACGCATCTCCCCCCATTTGATTAAAGCCGTTATCGCGGCAGAGGATCAAAAATTCTTCCAGCACCGTGGGTTTGACTGGCAAGCGATAGAATCCGCCATTGTGGTCAACTTTACCTCAGAGCGAACCATAGGCGCCAGCACCATATCCATGCAAACCTCTCGCAATGTGTTTTTGTGGCAGGGACGAAATTTTTTGCGGAAGGGTTTGGAAACCTATTTCACTGTTCTGATAGAAAACCTTTGGTCAAAAAAACGGATTCTGGAGGTTTATTTGAATGTCATTGAATGGGGGAAAGGAATCTATGGATGTGATTCCGCTTCCCAGTACTATTTTAACCATTCCTGCAAAACCCTGTCGCCGGTGGAGGCGGCCTGGTTGGCTGCGGTCCTTCCCAACCCCAGGGTCTGGTCCATTCGTAGCCCTCAACAACATCTTGAAAAGAGGCAGGTGCGGATTTTAAATTCCATGGTTCATGTCCGGTTACCATCTCTCAGTTGATTTTCCTGTCAATATATTGCACCCCCAAATTTTTTTGTGGCATTAACCCAGGTTCTTGAAAGATGAAAGCGATCAAGCTTCAGGTTTCCAAAACATTACAGACTAAAATATTAAAAGGGTACCCCTGGATATTTGATTACCAGATTCAAAGCCCTCCACAGGATGGAAAACCAGGTGACCTGGGGATTGTTTACAGTTCCAAAAATAAATTTCTCGCCATCGGTTTATACGATCCTTTTTCCGCGATTCGGTTGCGAATTCTGCAATACGGCTCTCCCCAGGAAATAGATGTCGCATTTTTTGCCGAGCGGATAAAAAAAGCCATTGCGCTTAGGTCCTCGTTGCCGAAGATGGGAACCAGCGGCTACAGGGTGATCAATGGAGAGAATGACAGGCTGCCCGGAATGGTTCTTGACCGGTATGAGGACACGGCGGTTTTGAAACTATACACCAGCGCCTGGATTCCCTTTTTTGATATCCTGCTCCCCTTGTTGGAAGAACACTTGAAGGTGCAACGCTGCGTCTTGCGCCTGAGCCGCAACGCGAAAAAGACTGTGGAAGAAATCAGCGACTTTCGAGAAGGGCAGGTTTTGTTTGGCCCTCCATTAAATGCGCCGGTGTGTTTCCGAGAAAACGGATTGTTTTTTGAAGTGGATGTATTTGAGGGGCAGAAGACCGGTTTCTTTTTGGACCAGAGAGACAATCGGCAATGCATCCGCACGATGTCAAAAGACAAATCGGTTTTGAATGTGTTCAGCTATACAGGCGGGTTTTCAATTTATGCGTTCGCGGGAGGCTGTCGCTCGGTAGTGGAAATAGATTCCAATCCCTGGGCAATAAAAACTTCAAGGGAAACGTTTGAACTTAATTTTCCGAGCAAACAATTTGAGACCGATAATTTTCAACAACTCCAGAGAGATGCGTTTATTGCGTTGAAGCAATTAGGAGCCATGAAAAAATCGTTTGACCTGGTGATTCTTGATCCTCCGGCTTTTGCGACCAGCAAGAAACAAAAAATAAAAGCGCTTATCACATACAGCAGGCTTGCGGAGTCCGGCGCTGTGTTGACACGGCCGGGAGGAATATTGTTTGCGGCCTCCTGCTCACGGCATGTATCCGGAAAAGATTTTTTTAAGGCCGTAGTTTCAGGAGTTAAATCGGCAGGCAAGGTTTATGAGGTGATCCAGCAAACAGGGCATGCGGTGGATCATCCTGTTTTATTTCCAGAGGGAGAATACCTGAAAGGGGTCTATTTGAAAATTTTAGGCGGGAAAGAAAAATGACTTCGAGGGGAGAGAAATTCTTGGTCTAGGCTGGTATCCACTTGAAAAAAAAGGCTTTTTGAGCGCTGAAACAAAAAAAACCGAACCGGGAAATTGATTAAATGAAAATTGAATAAGAAATAAACTAAGCGACAAGCTGGGAGCTTTTGCCAGTTTTATTCTCAGGCGCTTTTCTTCGCTACTTTTTTCTTCACTACTTTTTTCGCTGCCACTTTTTTCTTCACTACTTTTTTCGCTGCCACTTTTTTCTTGGTTGCCATCAAGATCTCCTTTTTGCCTTGATTTTCCCACTAAGGTATTTGCTTCAGCGCTCAAACAAGCATATAAATATTTTATTCAATATAGGCATAAAGTCAAGAAAATATTGACATTAAATCATATTGCATGTATCGGAGACAGCTTTAAAATTTTTGAGTCGATAATGCTAAAATACAATTTTAATTTTTAGGAGGTGCATAAAAGGCGCAGGATTTCTAGCCAGTCGGGGGGGCAGAGTAAATTTTTTGCGATTAGATGGAAAGTAAAACAAGAAATGCCCGTTATTGGTAATAAACATTTTTTATATTTTATATAATTTCACATGCAAGTGATCATCCAATCAACCACGCTAAATTCACTAACGGCGCAAGCGGGCCTGATCCATGCCTTCAGTCCAAGATCCTTTGAGTTAGAAGATGGCATTAAGGGCGAATTGAGTTTTGGAACTCTGAAGGACGAGCAGAATGTGTCGTTACACAGGCAATGGTTCTTGCGATCCATCGGTATCGACGGTGGCGAGGTTTATAAGGTCCGGCAGGTTCACGGTGATAGAGTCTATGAATTGAAAGACCCAGTAAATTCCGTTGAAAAAGTGGCGGATATTCCTGCCGATGCCATCATTACCAGTCTCGTCAACACACCCATTGCCGTGTTGACCGCAGATTGCGTCCCCGTCGTGATATATGATTTCAGGTTGCATGTCGCAGGGGTGGTGCATGCCGGCAGGATGGGAACCACGCAGAATATTTTATTTAAAACGATTAAAACCATGCAGAAAAGTTATGGATGCGAGCCTGAGGATCTTGTCGTGGGGATGGGGCCTGGTATCGGGGGATGCTGTTACGAGGTCGATGCCTCCTGCATTGAGCCATTTAAAAAGCAATATACGGGTTGGGCCCGATTCGTGAAAAAATCACCCTCGGGGAAATGCATGCTCGATTTATTTGCCGCGAATATCGAAGATGCCCGAAATGCCGGGGTGGACCCAAAAAATATCTCCCAAACCGGCTTATGTACCTCCTGTGAAGTGGGGCGCTTTTTTTCCTATCGACGAGAAGGCACTACAGGACGGATGATTACCGTGGCCATGCTTTCCTCAACTTGACAGGCTTTTTCTTATCCAAAGTTGAACGGCCTGCCCATTGGTACTATAATTGACCGGAAATCCAGTTAAATGTTTTTAGAAATCTTATTCCGTGGATGATCCATCGACGGGTTTCTTTGATTTTCCCTGAGGCTGGGGAGGGTTGGATGGACCCCGATGTCTCCCTTTGCAGATGGAATTGTTAAATAAATGACCAAAATAATTGACCATTTCAAAAAAACTCCTGTCAACCGGTTGCCGTTTCCTTTGGACTGGATTTCCCGGAACCCTCGGGAAGTGGAAAAAATCTTGTCGCAAATGTCCGTTGAGGATCAGGCCCGTTGTGTCACGCAATGTCCGGCTGAGCAGAAACAGAATCTCTTGACACTTTCAGAGCAGGCTGAGGAAGTGGTCCACGCGCTTCCTCCTGAGGAAATTTATCAGATGGTCAAGGCCATCGGCGAGGGAGAGGCATTGCCCGTTCTGTTTTTGGTGAATTGTGAGCAAATGCAGTTCATATTTGACATGGAATGGTGGGTTGGCGACAAGTTTCAGCCCAAGCGGGCCCTGGATTGGATCGTCCTTCTGGATAAATGCGATGAATCTCAGACTCTCGAGTGGTTAATGACCGAAGAGTTTGACCAAAAAGTGATGCTGATGCAGGCTCTTTTCAAGGTCTATAAACAAGACGAAATGACCGATTCTTATGAAGGCACGGAAGAGTTGGAACATTTCACCCCGGACGGCGTTTACGATATTTTTTTTAAAATTCAGGAAACCGGTCCCATTAGAAAGCTCCTTTTGCTCTTATGGTCGAATTTCCCTTCGGTTTTTAATTCTCTAATGGAAGCGGTCATCTGGTACCCGTTGACGGAAACCGTTGAAAAAGCCTATCATTGGAGGATGACTCGTATTTCCGACAGGGGCTTCCCGGAAATTGAAGAAGCTTTGGGGGTATACAGTCCGTTGGATGTGGAGTCCATCAAGCTCCAGGTTCCCGATGCGGAGGATTTTTCCAGGGATGGAGATTCCCCGGTTCCACCGCAGTATATGCTGGCTGAAGCCGACTCCTCCACCTTTTTTGGGCAATGTGTGGCTTTGCTTATGGATGGGAACCGACTGGATGCGATTCACTGGGAGCTGGTGTGTCTGGCTAATAAAGTTATGGTCGCGGACCGGGAGGACCCGGCGGATTTTGCAAACCGGGGAAAAGTTTTCCGCAAGGTTTTAGGGTATATCAATATTGCTCTGGACCTCGCCGCTGAAGGCGACCCGCAAAAGGGCAAAAATCTTCTCGAACGATCCTGGATGCGGTTTCTTTTTCAAGCAGGATATCACCGATTGATGAGTTTGAAGTGGAAGGCGGAATCATTTTTAAAAGAGCAGGGAACGTATCTAGACCCGTTTTTGACTCCCTTTGAAAAGGAGCAATTGACAGCTCTTATTCATCGATTTCCCCAGGTTCTTCATTTTGCGGAGGAGGAAGACTCTATAGAAGAGCGTAACTTTGAAACACTTGATGACATTCTCGGAGCGGATGCTCTTTTGAGTCGATGGGTGTTTATGGTTCGCTTCTCCAGGAAGTGTCTGGATCTTACAGAAAACGCGATGAGTCAGATATTAATTGAATGTGACTTCCCGGAAAATAAATCCAATATGGATTTTACCACCTGGATGACGACCGCTCTGGCGCGTTTTTCTCTGTTCAAGGAAATCTCCTGCGCGCCGCTTCCAGAAGTGGCGGCCAAAAGTTTTCTTGAGGTTATTTTCCTGCCAAAAATATTTAACGATGAGGGCAGGGTTTGTCATGAGGATATCGTGCAAGCCTTTCACGACCGGTTATTGCAAACACCTCTGGCCTGGACAGACGAGAACCGGGAGTTTCTGAAAGAATTTATTCAACGCTGTGTGCAAAATCTGGAAGAGCAATTTGGGAGTCTGGACCTTAAGAGCAAAATCGACTGGAAGTACACCCACGGGCTTTGCCTGAAACTGTAAGCCTGCCCTCGGTAAAATAATTCGGTTCAGGGATTTAATTGGAGTTCAGGACTGCATTTTACGCTTTAGAGCTAAAAGTTAATTGCACAATTTTTATTTTAATTTGAGCTGAAAAATAGTATCATTTCGCAACTCAAATTTTGTTAATCTGACACAGGGTTGGCTGGAAAAGACTTGCACGCTTGAACCCTTGAGGAAATCCATGAACAAAGAAAAACAACCAGGAAAAAAAGCCGCCGCCCTTGCCCGGCAAAATAAGGAGCCCGGATTATTTGACACCATAGGGTCATTTCCCGTTTGGATGCTCAGAATCATTGAGGCGCTCACCCCCGATTCCTTGATCAGTAAGACTCCTCCCAAGAAAAAGAAGGTTCGAATCTAATATTGAATGGGCGCATCGAAAAGCCCAACTTGAACCAGGAGTCAATCCTTTAAAGTAAGGGATTGGCGAATGACAAATCCAATAAATTCCAATTTTTAAAGGTCCCTAATGAGATGTATTAAAAGGGCATTGATCAGTGTTTCCGACAAGACCGGGATCGTCGAGTTTGCCAAAAAACTCCATGGCTTTGGCGTGCAAATTCTTTCCACGGGAGGAACCGCCGACCTGCTTGCGAAAAGTGGCGTCCCCGTCCTGCTTGTGGCGGACTATACCGGATTCCCGGAAATGATGGACGGTAGAATAAAAACCCTGCATCCCAAAATTCATGGCGCCATCCTGGGACGGCGGGATGTGGAAGCCCATATGCAAGCCATGAGCGAACACGGTATCGAGGCCATCGATCTTGTAGCCGTCAACCTGTACCCGTTTGAAAATACCATTGCCAGGGAAAATTGCACTTTTGAGGAAGCCGTGGAAAATATCGATATCGGCGGTCCGGCGATGGTGCGCTCCTCGGCGAAGAACTTTAATGATGTCACGGTGGTTGTCGATCCCAAGGATTATGAAACGGTGATAACGGAAATGGAGGCGCACGCAGGCTCCGTCACCCGCAATACGAGAATGCGCTTGAGCCGAGATGCCTTCACCCATACGGCCCGCTATGATTCCATGATTTCCCGCTATTTAACGGGCCAGGTTGAAGAGGGGGTGCAGTTCCCTCAGGTATTACAGACTTCCTATCAGAAAGTTCAAGATCTGCGCTATGGGGAAAACCCTCACCAGTCAGCCGCTTTGTACCGACATGCCGATGCGGGATCTTCCACCATTGTATCCGCCCGCCAGCTTCAGGGAAAAGAATTGTCGTTCAACAACATCCTCGACCTGAATGCCGCCTGGGAATTGGTTTCTGAATTTGAATCCACAGCCGCAGTCATCATCAAGCACACCAACCCGAGCGGCGTGGCTTTGGGGGACGACCAGCTGGAAGTTTTCATTAAAGCCAGAGAAACCGACCCGATTTCGGCCTTTGGGGGGATTTTGAGCTTCAACCGTCCCGTAGAAGAAAAAACGGCTCAGGAAATTCTTAATAACTTTGTGGAAGCTATTATTGCTCCAGGGTTCGATGCGAAAGCGTTGAAGTTGCTGGCAACCAAAAAAAATATCCGCCTGATGGAAATTCCCACTGCGGCTTCGTCGCGGTCGGGCAAGGAAACGGATGTGAAACGCATCAGCGGCGGTTTGCTGATTCAGGACCTGGATACGGTGACTTACGATCCTGCCAAGCTGAAAGTCGTGACTGCAAGGCAACCGTCGGATAAAGAAATGAAAGATCTCAAGTTTGCCTGGGTGGTTGCCAAGCATGTGAAATCAAATGCCATTATTTACGCACGCGACCAGGAAACCATTGGCATGGGAGCCGGGCAAATGAGCCGGGTGGATTCCGCAAGGTTGGCTGTCGATAAAGCTCAGAAACCGTTGGCGGCAAGCGTCATGGCGTCAGACGCATTTTTTCCTTTCAGGGATTCCGTAGATGCGGCGGCGAAAAGCGGAGTGACCGCTATCATTCAACCCGGTGGGTCCATTCGCGATGAGGAAGTGATTCAGGCGGCGAATGAGGCGAACATCGCGATGGTATTTACAGGCATTCGACATTTCAAGCATTAATTCCCACAGGTGGTTTTATACCCCCTGGCACATGACCGTAGGGGCGGATTGTTCACGTTGTGCAATGTTTCCCGGCAAACCCATCGCACGTAAATATTAGGTCCAGCGTTACGCTGGCTTCTTAGTTTTTTCTCTTTGATTCTACAGCAGGCGGAATCGTCCTGATTCTCGTAATTTCCGTTTTACGTTTAGTTTTTCGCTTAGATAGTCGATCAGGTTTTAAGGAAACCAATAAACGACTGATCAGGGTTTTAGAAAATCATTTGCTATGAAAATTCCCGGCTTCGTCAAAGTGTTGATTGTCCTGTTGGTGATCGTCTCGGTGGGGGGCGGCGTCTTTTGGGGGCTAAAAGTGGCCCCCGTCCTGGCGGTATTGAAAGAAAAAGATCCTGAGAAATATGCAACGATGATCGCTCAGGCAAAATCTTTGGATTTTGAGACAGCGATGCAAACCCACACGGAACTGGACCGCATGACGCAGGAAGCGGTTCTCACCGTTCGCTACAATTCCTGGAAAAAGAAAAAACAACAGGACCCGGATTTTCTCCAGAGTCATTGGGGAAAAGAATGGGAGGCGAGAGAAGAGGAAAAGGTGCTAAAGCAAGAGGGACGTCAAGAACAGGTAGAGGATTTGAACCGGCAGTTGGAAAAAGTGCGAGGCAGTGCGCTTTTAGTGGGTTGGGAAAAATCGGGAGCCTGGGAAAAAGGGCTTTTGTTGCGCGAAAAGTGCATCAAGTACCTGGGACTTGAAAAAGATGAAAATCTAAAAAGAAAGAAAGTTCATAAGCTTCCAACAATAGCCCGTCTTTTGAGCAAGCCTGGAGAAGCCTCGTTGACCCTCCCTGAAATATGCGAAGAGTGGGTTCCCATTTCTCATGAGGAAGGGCAAGTGACGCTCGCATTGGAAAATCTAAAAAATAATATGGATTATTTTTTCTTTGTGCAGTTGCTGGATGAGATTGGAGTCCCCCGCCAGGATGTTTTTTCCCTCCCTGCACAGTTGGACCGGATGACGGGAGGTTTTGCCGGGTCCTGATACCCTATATTCTAAGGTCTAATTTTTCGAATCAATGGGTGAGGAAGTTGGCGTGGAGTGGGAAAAGTGTTCCGTGATTGCGGTTGCCAGTTGTTTGATCTCGGTGTTGGTCTTGAATTCGGGAAGGGTGGTTTCGCCGTTTTTTTCTGTGTATTCAACGAGCTTGCGCAGAGGCCGAATCACCATGTTGATCGTATAGATACCGCCGATGAGGGATATCAAACTGCCTAAAATGGATAGCCCCACGATTTCATTCTTCAATTGACCGGTGCTTCGGATCATCCGGTTTTTTAGCAACTGGACCTGCTCCGGAGTTTGAGTTTCAATATTGATGGCGTTGACAATACGTTCCAGTTGTCCCATCTGGATAAAGATATAAAACGCCGCATAGCCTAAACATGAAATGGTAACGATGTACCCCGTCATCAACAGATTGACGATGCTTTTTCTCTCTCCGGGGAGTTCTTCCCGGAAGATTCCTGTTTTCTTCATAATTGCCCTTTGATGGTCGACTGATAACGCCTGGAGAGTACCGGATAGAGGGCGACCCCCTTATACTGGGGTAATAATCCAAGAAGCTGTTGGAAACGGGAGGCCGGGCTGGGATGGGTGCTGAGAAATATAGAAGATTCTCTTCCCTGGGATTTTCCGAGAACTCGGAGAAAATTCTTCAGCCCTTCCGGGTGATAGCCCATTCGATAGGCATATTCCATTCCAAATTTGTCCGCTTCAAATTCGAGGTCCTTATCCAACCCACGGGTGAAGAGAACCTCGGAAACCTCGTTGATGACCTGGTCGAACAAACTATTGTCTTTATCCATGGCCGCCATTGTCAGGCCACTCAATCCCGAAAGCATTTTGCTGCGTTGCAGGGTTTTCAATGCGTGTTTTTGGGTGATGTGGGCGATTTCGTGCCCCAGCACACCGGCTAATTGAGCTTCATTCTGCAATAGACGCAAGAGACCGGCGCTTACAAAAACGTAACCTCCGGGTGTGGCGAAAGCGTTGGGAGCGTCTGTATTCAGCACGGCAAAATGGTATTCAATTTCCGGTCGGTCGGAAACCTCGGCCACCGATTTTCCCAACAGATTGACATAGTTTTGCAGAGCGGGGTTTTTATACACGCCGCCAAACTTATTGAAGACCTGCAATGCCAGTGACCCGCCAATGGCTTTTTCTTCTTCCAGGCCAATCGGCTGAAAGGCCTGCAGAGTGCCGACACTCGATTTTAAAATTTTTGTCGTTTTTTCGTCAAAGATGCCGAAGGATTCTCCCAGGCCAATCAAGCCGCCGCCATCTTTTTGCTGGGCCGGTTGATGAGGGGGTTCGGTCGCCTGCGCAGGTTCCTGACTTTGTTGTTTTTTGGGTTCGGGGGGAGGCTTGGTCACTTCCTCAAGAAACTTATCCAACCGAAAAGAATGCGAGGGTTGCACCCACAGCAGACTTACAATAGACAGAGTGAGGAATAAAATGGTTTTTTTCATTTCAAATTTCACCGAAATTATTTAGTAGAGGAAGTGAAGACAGTTTGAACTTTATTGCCCGTATTCTCCCAACTTCCCTTCTTTAAGAAAAGCTTCCATTGCTTTGGGATCGACATGGAATGCTTCCATTTGTTTTACGGCCTGAATATCTGCTTCCGCGATGCCCTTATTTTTCGCGTGCCTTTCAGCAATGGGGCTCAGTCCACGGATGCTCGACCCAGAGGAGGCTTCATTGGCCGCTATTTTCTGTCTTCCTCCCAATGCGCCCAATAAACCGGCATCGCCGCCTGATTTTTCGGGGGCCTTGTCGGTTAATTTGAACTTGAAAATCCAGCCCGTTTGCCCACCGGCGGATACCTGATAAAATTTACTGTCTTTTTTGATCACCTGAACCGAAGTTCCCTGGCTCAGGGTTGCGATCACTTTCGACTTGGCCGAATCAGAGGCCTGGAGATTCGTCCCTGATTTTTTAACGTATAAAGTTTGTGCGGTGACATCAGTCACGAACCCCAGCCCAACCAAAAGAAAAATCAGGAGATGGAGCAAAAAAAAGTTATGGTTTTTAAATTATTTTTAATAGGGCTCATAATTTTATTATTTATATGAATCGATGTATTCAGGCTATCCCCAAACAGGGAGTGAGGTCAACAACTTTTTGTGAATGGGGACGGGGAGAACGAAATTGATGAACAGGAAGTGGTTTTTAAACTCTTCATACTTTCCGGGAGGCTTGCAAAAACGCTTTGCGCAATCGCGACCAATTGAAGGCGGAACCAGGATCATATTTGGTCTTCAGGTTGGAAGCGCCTCCTTGTTGTATGTGGCAATGTCCGAGGATTCCTGAAAAACTGGAAAAATTTTGAATTCTATCGAAGGGAACTCTGCGAGTTGCGTCATCGTAAGGGACGGCAAGTTTTACCTTGGGAAGCAACTGGTGGACGCCCAGGCACAGTTTGATCAGGGCCTGGTATTGCTCTTCGGTGAAATCCCACATGCGAACCATCCTGCCATTGATAGGTCGGCTGAAATAGCCGCGTGTTTTATGGGCACGCGCCGGGGCCGCCTTAAAATTTGGTGTTCGTAATTTTTCCCGGTAGGTTGTCGGAAGCATGAATTGCCATTCCTTCTTAATCTTCCGGTATTGATCCTGGGTCACCTGATAAAGCTCGGACTCTTGTTTCAGAGCTTCCCATGAGAGGTTAGCCATTTCCACATGTACGGACCGTTCATTTCCGATTCGGTCATCGGCGGGTCCGGTGTTTGTTTTCCAGTACAGATCACAGGTCTGATAAATGGTTCCATCCAGATCAAGATAAAACTGGCTTCCCTTGAAGGTACTGTCCTTCATGAGCTGATGGCATTGCCAGGAGCAGTAACAGACGTCGTAATGCAGAATAAACTGGTATACAGTTTCCTTTAGCTCGTCATAAGCGGAGGGGGAGTCTTTGATTTGATAAAAGGAGTCGGCCAGCGTGGGTTGATCGTTCAAAACCGGGTCGTGCTGGGTGCAATTTTCTCGCCCGCGTTTGTTGGGGCAGACATAGCCTTTTTTATCCGTCCATAGAACCACAGGTGTGCCGATGTCCACGCTTTGACCGCAGGCGATGATGCTTTGATTGTTGACTCGGGAGTTACCGGGAGAGGATGTCATCAAAGGCATGCATTCAGGGAGAGGATTATGATTTGATGTTATCCGCGTTACTGCCCCAATGCAGTTTCTTGCGCAGAATTTGATAATAATTCTTGCCGGGAACCTGGATCAGTTTGACGGTGGTCTGGGACTTTTTTAATTCCAATACATCACCCTGGACCATATCACAACTATCCTGGCCATCCAACGTCACCCGCACTTTTTCGTTTTCGGTGGCAAGTTCGACTTGGATGAGGGATTGATCGGGAATCACGATCGAACGGTTGGTCAGGGTGAATGGGCAGATGGGACTGAGAACCAGGGCGTTCATGCTGGGATGGATGATGGGGCCGCCGGCTGACAGGGAGTAGGCAGTCGAGCCTGTAGGCGTGGCGACGATGAGACCATCGGCCCGGTAAGAGGTCATGTATTGGTTATTGACGCGGACTTCCAGATTGACAATGCGGGCCAGAGCCCCTTTGTTGATGACGGCGTCATTCAAAACATGGTAGTCGTTGACCTTTTCACCATCTCTCCATAAAGAGGCGTTCAGAAGCATGCGCGATTCATGTTCATACTGCCCGTTTAAAACATTTTCAAGCACCTCATAAAGATCCGGCAACGTGATCTCGGTAAGAAATCCCAGGCTACCGAGGTTGACGGCCAGAATCGGAACGTCAAATGGGTGGGCGATTCGGGCGACACTCAATAACGTTCCATCGCCGCCGAGCACAATAATAAGATCCGCGTGGGCAGGAATATCATTTCTTTCATAGGACGAAACTTGCCCCATGATGCTGGCGGTGTCCTTATCGAGGAGCACCTCGCGACCTTTTTTGTTCAGCCATTGGGTCAGTTCGGTCAGGACTTCCCGGCCTACGGGAACTTTCTGTTTGCAGAAGACGCCTATTTTTTTCACAGGTTAGCCCGATGGTAATATTTCAGGAATGAGTGGGTGGAATATTTAACAGGGCCAGTTCTGTCTTAAAAAAATTCAAAGACATCGTGTCCTTAAAAACTTCAAGGATAAGTATAGAGAATATTTTAAAGTGGGGAACAAAAAGTTTGGCAACTCAAGATTTTATTCCTTGCCGAAGTCTTGAGGCTTGATATTTTGCAACCAGTCTTTCCATTGCTTTTTTTCGTCTACTTTGGTGATTTCAGTATTCGGAAGGTCCAGACTTTTGGCGGCCTCAATCACCTGCTCTTCAACGTAAATCGGCGATTTGGTTCTAAGAGCCAAAGCAATGGCATCACTGGGCCTGGAGTCGATGGACACGGTGTTGCCATCAAATGCAAGAGAGATGATCGCGTAAAAGGTATTGTCCTTTAATTCCGAGACGAGGATATGATTGATCTTGGCATTCATGGTATCAATGAGATTTCTCAAAAGGTCATGAGTCATGGGCCGGGGGGTGGTTATTTTCTCAATTTCGAGGGCAATGGCGTTGGCTTCAAAATATCCCACCCAAATCGGCAACGCTTTGGTTCCCGAGGCATCTTTTAAAATGATGATAGGCATATTGGTAAGAGGATCCAAAGTCAATCCTTCAACCTTCATTTCAACCATGAGGGGGAACCTTTTTAAATGCTAAAAAATAATGGGCAAAGCCGGGATTTACTGACTCCCTTTGAGCAAAGGATAAGAGCCGTTTATTGCTAAATAACACCTGATCCAGACTATAGTTAATCAATAACTTTGTCAACGGCTGTATTCCGAAACCATCGAGAACCCCTAATGTTTTCAGAGAATAACACCACACGGAAGGAGAGAGGATTAATCTTTTTTCCGGGTATTTTTGGCAAGAAATTCTTTCAACTTGATCTGTACCACTTCTGGAAGATCAACCTGACGGATTGTTTCCCTGCACAGGTTCGTTGAGGTTTTAAATGTGTTTAAAAAAGCGACGCATGGAGGGCAATCTTGAAAGTGCTCATTCAGGGAAGAACTTGTTTGTGGGTCCAGCTCTCCATCCAGATAATCGGATAATAATTCCAGGCATTCTTTACAGCAAATCATTTTTCTTCTCTCTGGGAGTGATATTCTTCACAATAAGGAGAAAGTTTTTTTCTTAAAAATAATCTTGCTCGGTGCAACCTGGATTTTACGGCAGGAATTGTAAGATCCAGGATCTCGCTGACTTTTTCAGTCGATAAGCCTTCCCCATCGCGAAGCATAAAGACGACTTTCTCTTTTTCCGGCAACTGGTCTACGGCTTTTTGTATGACTTCCCTGGTTTCATTCGCAAACAATAGGGATTCAGCATTTTCAGACCAATCTGTAATTTTCTCATGCTGATAGCCTGACGAATTGTATGAAGGGAGCAAATCTTCCAATGAAACATTGGGTTCCTTTTTTTTGCTCCGCATTTTCATGTAGGTGGCATTCAGGGTAATGCGGTACACCCAGCTGGAGAACGCGGAATTCCCCTTAAACGTATTCACTTTTCTAAAGAGGGTCAGTAAAACCTCCTGAGTCACATCCTGCGCGTCCATCGTGTTGCGCATCAGATTGAAACTGAGAGCGTAGATTTTCTTCTGGTATATCTCCGCTATCTTATCGTACGCGTCGAGATTCCCCGCTTGAAATTCTCTGACAAGAGCTTCTTCAGCTTCTTTAGTTTCCTTGTTTTGAGTGAATGACATATTCCAGTATTTTACCAATTAAGGGGCAGCTTTTTGCTGGTTTCCCATTCTTACCTTAAAACAGGGTTCTCCTGGAGTTCCAGAAACCTCGCTTTCCCTTAGTATATAGATGCTTCAGGATTGAAAGCGATGCAACGAATTGCGGACTTTGTTGTAAAAAAGGCTTTGAGGACCCTTCTCAGGGATTGCTATACGATGGTATCACCCTCCCTGAAGAAAAAAAGGAGGGTGTTATTTTGTCTGTGGCTCTTCAGTTGCAGGGACTTCTTCTTTCGAGGATTCCGAATTCTCGTTTTTCCCTTCAATTTCTGCCTTGGCGGGAGCATTTTCATTAAGAGCTTTATTGACATCCATATCGTCTTTTATCTCATCCGCCTCTTTCATCGATTTTTTAAAATTTCTGATACTGTTTCCAAAGGCGCTGCCGATTTCGGGAAGTTTCCCAGCGCCAAAAATAATCATAATAATGACCAAAATAATCATCAACTCTGGAAAACCGATACCCATCATGAGAAAAAGCCCTTTTGTTAAATTTTGTTAAATAATTTTGCGATTATAACACCCTGAAAAATTGTTGGCAAACTAATAAACTTCTGGAAATCAATAATTTCTGTGGTAAAATTCAGGTCCAATATTCGTGGACGGATACTCTTCTTTGGCCTATTTTTAATTCTAATATTCAATATTCAGAGAGCGATGAAGAAACTGACGAATAGTTTTTTTGGGATAGTTTTGCTGATGGCTGTGATTGCAACCCCCGTGACCGCTGAAGACACCCATTTTACGGATCAATTTAAAAAAGGCTCCGACTCTTTCGGAATTCAAGCTGGGTTGGGTGTTACGGAAAATATTCCGGGGGGGCGCGACCGGACAGATATCACCGCCCTGTTTTTTCTCCCTAATTACCAATATAATCTCACTGGCTTGATGGGAAACTCATGGTATCAGGGTGCCTGGAACTGGCATTTGGAAGCCGGGGTGGCCCACACTTTGAATCATGATGGAGAAAATTTACTGGGAGTCTCCCCCCTTCTGTTTCAATATAAATTCCTGGATTCCAAGAGACGGTGGGCTCCCACTGCTTTGATTGGGGCTGGAGTCGCCTGGACAGACTGGGATGAACCTGCAAATCGCGAGTTGGGAGGCGAATTTCAATTCCTTTTGCAGGGGGGATTGGGGCTGGAGTATTTTTTGGATAAATGGTCCTATTCCTTGAATTACCGCATGTTACATATTTCCAATGCAAATACTAAAGTCCCCAATATAGGTTTGAATGCACATGTTATTACTTTAGGCCTCCAGTTTTAACGCAAGATAAATTTTGCCCGGCGGTCCCTGGGGATTGATTTTCTTCCTGTAGTTAAACGGATTCTTGCAGAATTCCCGGCCTCGCTCGTCAATTTTCCGTTTCTTTCCATGTTGAACTTAATTTACGATTTTCTGGAAACCGGTGTAGCCTGTACGGCGAAGATTAGGAATCAACATGTCTGATTGTAAAATTTCGGCATGGTGAAATCCTGAGGTGTCCAACTTTTTTCCTCATTCAACCAGGATTTTTCCATGATGTCGCAGAAGGATGGGAAAAATAGCAAGAATTCCCTCGATGCAAAAAATATTCTGGACCGGGTTTTTTCCCGTATAGAAAACTTCGCTTATTCCCACTCTATTTCTGTCATTGCAGTTTCCCTGATTGTAGCCGTCCTTTCCGTTTGGGTGACTGCGGAGTTCCTTACATTTAAAACGGGCAGAGGAGATCTTGTTGCCAAAGACCTTCCGTATGTCAAGCGTCATGAAATATTTCGAAGTGAGTTCGAGGACTTCGATGGGATGATCGTGGTGGTCGAGGGGGAGGACCCGGAGCAGAAAAAAAACTTTATCGAAGCGTTGGCGCACAAGTTCAAATCCCATCCTGCCGTTTTTTCCGACGTTTTCTATAAAATCGATACCACTTACTTCACAGACAAAGCCCTTCTTTTCCTGGACCAAAAAGACCTTGTCGATCTGGTGCAAAAAATCAAGGAGCATCAGCAGTTCCTGGATGCTGTGAATGCATCCCCCGGATTGAACCAGCTCCTTAGAAGCATCAACTCGGAAATAAGTTCCGGGATGGTGGAGTCCCTGATGTCCGATTTTATCGGAACCGGAGATGAGGAAAAGGATGACACTGCCGACCTCAGTTTATTGACTTCCCTCCTCAAACAAATGGTGGCGCATCTCAAGGACGATGCTCCTTATCGGTCCCCCTGGGGTTCGTTTTTTACCGGCGAGGAAGATTCTCTGGAAAAAGAGGGGTATCTGGTTTCCGGTGAAAATGATTTGATGTTTATTCTGGTGACTCCCAGAGAGGATGAGACGGTTTTTACGGGGTACCGGGAATCCATTGAATTTGCCAGGAAGCTGGTCGATGAAACCCTGGAGCAACATCCTGAAATCCGGGTGGGCATTACCGGAGAAGACGTCATTGCCTCCGATGAGATGGTAACGACCCAGAGCGATGTTAAGAAAGCGACCCTTATCGCTCTGGCAGGAGTTTCCCTTCTGTTTATCCTGGTGTTTCGGGGCGTCGTTAAACCCTTGATGGCCGTTTTCTGCCTGGTGATTGCCATTTGCTGGTCGATGGGGTTTACCACGCTGACAGTAGGACACTTGAATATCCTCTCTGTGGTATTCACGACCATTCTGATCGGATTGGGAATCGACTTCGGTATCCATATTCTAGAACGTTACAAGGAGGAGCGGCAATCGGGCAGAGACGTTCTTTCTTCTTTTCAAAAAACCCTGCAAGGGACGGGCCGAGGTAATTTTGCAGGGGCCATTACCACCGCCATGGCTTTTGGCGCCATGACTTTGACAGACTTTATTGGAATTTCCGAATTGGGATGGATTGCCGCCTGGGGAATTTTATTTTGCATGCTCGCCATGATTCTTTTGCTCCCGGCGTTGCTCGCCGTAGAAGAAAAGTGGCGCAAAACAGATTACAACCATGTAGGCGGTTCCGTAGAAAAGAAGCAATGGATTGAAAATTTATACTCTCATTATTATGCGATTATTATTGTTTGCCTGGTTTTGGTGGGAATATCCGCTCTGGCTCTCCCCGGCTTGAAGTTTGATTACAATCTCCTCAAGCTTCAGGCAAAGAATACGGAAGCGGTTCAATATGAGATGAAAATTCTTGAAAATGCGAAGCGTTCCGCCTGGTCTGCGGCTATGATCGCCGATACCCAGGAGGAGGCGCAAAGGAAACTTGAAGCGGTCAAGAACCTGTCCACCGTTGGAGAAGTGGAAAGCATCCTTTCCCTGATTCCAAAAAACCAACCGGAAAAAATAGAGTTTATTAAGGGCGTTTCCCCTCTTCTCGCTAATCTTAAAGTGGAAGAGGCCGATACCCCGTTTTTTCTGAAATCCCTCACCCGGACGATAAAGAAAATCCAATTTAAAATACGCAGTAAAGAAGATGAGAAACCCACCGGCGCGGTTGAAGAAGCAGGTCTCTGGGTGCGTCGGTTTATGGATGAACTTTCAAGCGCCGAGCCAAAAGTGGCTCAGGAAAGGCTTGGGAATTTCTCTAAAAAGTTATTCGTCGACTATAGAAGTAAGATCACCGATCTTAGCAAAAACGCCAATCCCTCACCCGTCGTAATAGACAAGCTTCCGAAGGAGATGAGAGAACGATTCATCAGCAACAAGGGTCGATTCCTGATTTCAATTTTTCCCGCTGTGGATATATGGGATCTTACTCAGAGAGAACAGTTTTTGAGTCAATTGAGGCAAGTGGACCCCAATGTGGTTGGGAATGCGGTGCACATGTTTGAGTCGAGCCGATTGATGAAAGAAGGATATATTAATGGTGGTATCTATGCCATGACGGCGATCCTGATTTTTGTTTTGCTGACGTTTAAAAAACTGAAAACCGCTGTGTTTATCTTTCTTCCGGTGATTGTAGGATCTCTTTGGACCATCGGCATCATGGACCTTCTTGATGTTCAGTTCAATTTGGCCAACCTGGTCATTCTTCCCCTCATCCTCGGCATCGGGGTGGTCGACGGAATTCACATCATCCATCGTTATCGTGAAGAAACGGACAAAACCATCACCGTCCTTTCAAAAAGTACAGGGATGGCAGTCGTTCTCACTTCTCTAACCACCATGGTGGGTTTTGGAAGTATGATGGTTGCCGATCATCAGGGCATATTCAGTTTGGGGCTGGTATTGACACTGGGGGTGGGGAGTTGCCTGCTGGCATCCGTCACCATTGTTCCTGCGTTTTTGAAACTTGCCACCGTCAAAGGTTGGCAAATTTAAAACCCAGGTTTCAGAGTCCGTAAATCTTCGCCCCCTCCCGACGTATTTTCTGCTAAAATCCTTTTAGAGTGCCGTGAAAAAATAAATTTGATACTCAGCCAGCGCGATTGATTCAGGGGCTGGCGATTGCACAAGCCGAAAAAAATCTATTTTCAGAGGGCCTCTTTGATTGGTTTCTGATTAGTGGATGATTGACCCGCATGAGCGAAACTCAGGAAAAAATCGAACCCATAGTAAAAGTTTCCCGCCTGCAATGGGAAGAGAAACTGCGGCAAATGCAGGAATGGCAACAGAATCCCTCCGCCTCCCGGAAACCCCAGTTTTCCAGTTTGGATTTGAAATTCGCGGACTTTTCTTCCCAGAATCTCTATGGAGTCGATTTTTCCCGATCCGACTTGTCCGGGTGTAATCTGATGAGTGCCGACCTCACGGGTGCCAATTTTCAAGGTGCGAAACTGGCAGGCGCCCTATTCAACGGGGCGGTGTTGAAAGGCGCGAATTTCTCAGAAGCGGATTTGGAAGAAACGCTTTGGGAGGGAGCCAGGGGCAAAGGCGTTAATTTCTCCAAGGCAGTTCTGACACGTGTCAACTTTCAGTCTCTTGATCTTTCCGAATCAAATTTCTCTCAAGCCGTTTTTCGAGAATCAAATCTTCAGGAAGCCAAACTGGGCAAATCAAATTTTTCAGCGGCCACCCTGGTTCAATCCCGAGTCGATAAGGCGGATTTGACCGGAGCAAATTTTTCCAAAGCAAATATTCAGACTTCGAGTTTTAATCTGGCCGTGCTGGCAAAGGCGACCTTTGAGGAAACCACCCTTTCGGAAGCTGATTTTCAGGAAGCGGATTTCACCGGCGCAACGTTTTCAAAAACCAAACTCAGTAAAGCCAATCTGCGAAAAGCGATCTTCATAAATGCCATTTTTAAAAGATCCAATCTGAGCGGCGCCGATTTGGAGTTTGCAAATTTGACGGGAACCCACCTGCAAGAAACCAACCTGGATGACGCCAATTTGGGGAGAGTCGAGCTGACGGGAGCCAACCTGAAAGGGGCCTCTTTGCGTAATGCCCGGCTGGAGTTGGCCAACATGGATCACTGCAACTTGTCTTTTGCCGACCTCACCCGCACCCGATTGGATTTGACGGTTCCTGGAAATGTCAACTTTACCAGGGCTAATCTTACCGGCACCAAACTGGTCGATGCGGATTTGAGATATGCCGATCTCACTGATGCCAATTTCAAAGGTGCGGTGATGATTCGGGCGCAATTAACAGGTGCCCGAACAGGCGGGATGAACTTTTGTGGGGCGGATATGACCAACGCGGAAATGCCGGAGGATTTGCGCTGGTTTGAAACGTTGCAGTCCATTGCCGATGCCTCCCGATTTGCCAGAAAACTTTTCTCCTGGCTCATCGCCCTCATGGTTATTTCGGGACTGGCCCTTGCCTCCACTCGCGATGTTGAACTTCTGACCAATGCCAGGATTTCCCCAGTCTTTGGAATCCAGATGCACTTACCCATTGTGGGGTTTTATATTTTTGTCCCCGTGGTTCTTTTGGTGCTGTTCCTTTATTTTCATCTCCAGCTTCAGCACCAGTGGCGGTTGATTTCCAAACTCCCCGGAGTGTTCCCCGATGGCATGGCGCTGGATGAAAAAATTTACCCCTGGCTCCTCAATACCTGGATACGGAATTTTTTCCCAAAAGAATCAGAAGGAAAAGGATTCTTTTACCATTGCAGAAGTTTGTTGAGCATGGAAAGGTGCATTTCCACCCTGAGAAATATTATAGTGGTGACGATGGCCTGGTACGCAACACCTGTTACGATAGCCGTTTTTTGGGCGTGTTATTTGGTTCGTCACGATGGGCTGGGGTCTTGGATTCACATTATTTTATTTATGCTATCTCTGGTGGCCGCAACCTGCCTGCACCAATTGGCCAAGCACACGTTGCGGAGTAAAAAATTGTCTTTACTGAAAGCGGGAATTGTTTCGGGAGTCATCGTCCTGCCATTTCTTTTGTTCACGTCCAGCCTGACTTTTAAAGCGATTCATGGAAAACCGGAAACAGCCACACTGGAAATCCGTTGGCTGCCCTGGGAGATAAAGTCCAACGTCCTTTTCGAGCTTAAAGTAGACGATAAAATCAAACGCGGTCTCAGCCCCTGGCTCAAGGCGGATATTTCCGGGATGGAGGTTTCTGAGAGACCCGATAACTACGATCCAGCAGACCCGAAACAAATCCGCTGGGTCCGGGGCGTCCGGCTCAATGACGCCAATCTTAATTATGCCAATGCCTCGGAAGTGTTTCTAACCAAGGCTCAACTGGAGCGAGCTTCTCTGGTGGGCATCAACCTGTATCAGTCGGATCTTAGATATGCTCAACTGCAGGGGGCCGATCTGCGAGGTGCAGATTTTCGGTTTGCTGACCTGTCCCATGCCGATTTATCCAATGCGAATTTGTCTTACGCCGACCTTCGTGAAGCCAACCTGGTGATGGCAAATTTTTCAGGAGCCAAGCTCACCGGAGCCGACCTCACCAATGCCGATATCTCCAACACCCTCTTTTACGATGTGCAGGATCTGACTGTCGATCAGATCCAACTTTCCATCCACTGGAGAGAGGGCCATTTTGAAAGGAATCTGCAAAAGGACCTGGGAATCTTATATCCCGGTTCAAATTAGATTTGGTCTTTAGATATTTTTGGAGGCGAAATTATTTTGTCAGGTTGATTCAGATTTCGATGTACAAACCGTCTTCCTTCGCCTGGACCTTGTAGGTGGGCAGGACAGAGCTGTGGTCGAATTTACAATAGCCTTTCTGGATATTCCAGAGGCATTCCTGAGTTGTGCATATCGCAAATTTGCCGCGCAGTTGGCCTTTGCCCAGACTGCCTCCGCATTTGGAACATTTGTCGGTGATCACGTAATAGGTTCCTTCTGCCTTGAAGAAAGCCAGGTCATATTCGATTTTGGTGTAAGGATGCTTCAGTTGGATGGTTTTGCCGCTTGCATCTTCTGGAGCGTCGGAAAGATCGGAAATTTTTACTAGGGACATTATGAAGGCATCATTCTTTCGGCAAGTAGGGACCAAAACGCTCCCGGTAATATTTCTCCAGATCCCATCGGAACCGGCCTTTCAAATGGGGAAGTTTTTTGGCAGCTTCGTGGTCGAACTTTACGTAATCAATAGATTTTTTCTCAATATCTTCCGGTCTTTTTATATTGGTGTCCAGGTAGGAACCGCCCATGGGCGACCCGGCGACAATGAGTCCCTGTCCCATTTTAATCCAATTTCCCAATAGCAATCTTTCCTCTTCAGAACCTTTTTCTACCGTCATGATTTAATTCGCTCTTCCTAAAAAATAAAATTTTAAACGGTTGGTAAAAGCAAAACGGGTGGGCTGGGATTTCGCAACTCCAAAACCCTGAGCTGTCAGAGATTCAGGTGTCTGGAAAAAATTTCTCAATAAATGTGCTGGATTGTTGAAATTTGAACCCCTAATAAGGTAGCATAGATCGCAATCCGTTTTCAATTATGACTCCCTAAACACCTTTTAAATAAAGAAAAGATGAGGAAAATTCATGGCATCTGAATCTGCATCCACCAAAAGCGCCGAAGAATTGTTTCAGGAAGGCTTGGCTGCCGGTCGGCTTAGCGACCACGCCACTGCTCTGGAGGCTTATAAACAAGCCGTTAAAATCGATCCGGACCATTTTATGGCCCAGTTTAATCTGGGAATCCGCTACGGCAAGTTGCGTATGAATCTGGACGCGGCAAAATGCTTTCGGGAAGCCCTGCGCCTGAAACCAGAATCTCCGATGGTTCATTACAGCCTGGCTGTGGTCTGCAACCTGATTGGGGAAACGAGCGGCGCATTTGACCATTATAACGAAGCTATTCGCATCAACCCGGAATTTGGTAAGGCTCACAGCAACCTGGCGATGTTGTATTATTCGATCAAAAGGGGCAAGGAAACCATTCACCATCTGCTGGCCGCCCGCGATATGTTTCAAAAAACCGGCGATGAATTCATGGCCAAAAATGCTATAGACCTGCTACAAGAGTGCTGTCGGGAATTCAACCTGACCGAAGACGAGTGCCGGACCCTTTGATTTGGCTGGCGATAGAGACGGGTCGGCATTGATGAATTTCGATGTGCTGGTGATCGGAGGCGGGTCGGGCGGCTATGCGGCAGCGCGGACGGCCCAGGAGGCCGGGGCAAACGTCGCGATTGTCGATCCGGGGCCGCTGGGTGGGTTGTGCATTCTCAAAGGCTGTATGCCGACCAAAACGATTCTTCGGTCGTCCGATGTGATGGCGCTCATGGGGCGGTCGCAGGAGTTCGGGCTCATGCCTGTTCAGGCCAGCGCTGATCTCGGCGCGATCAACGACCGCAAAAACCGGATCATCGGAGAATTTGCTCAATACCGCACCGAACAACTGAAAGACCCCCGCTTCACCCTGTTCGAGGATTTGGCCACCTTCATATCCCCGCACGAGGTTCGAGTCGGAACCCGCATCCTCTGCGCTAAAAATTTCATCATCGCGACCGGTTCCAAAATCGCTCATTTTTCCATCCCCGGTCTTGAAGAAGCGGGATATGTCACCAGCGACGATATATTGGAACTGCGCGAAACCCCCAAATCCATAATCGTCCTTGGGGCCGGGCCGGTGGCCGTCGAGCTTGCCCAGTTCTTATCCCGCATCGGCGTCAAAACCAGCCTGATCCAGCGCAGTCATCACATACTCTCCAGCGGCGACGAAGACATGGCCCGACCCGTGGAAGCCCGGCTCAGGGAAGAGGGCATGGATGTCTATACCGGAACGAAACTTCTCAATGTTTCGAAAGACGGGAATGAACGGGTTATCCGTTTTGTTCATGCAGGCGAGGAAAAAAGCGTCCGGGGCGAGATAATTTTACAAGCGCTGGGCCGCTGTCCCAACATGGACACGCTCAACCTGGAAGCGGCAGGGGTTAAAACCGGGAAGAAAGGCATTGCAGTGAACTCAGAGATGCGCACCAGCCAACCGCATATCTTTGCCGTCGGTGACGTTAACGGCTTGCACGAGATCGTTCACATCGCCATCGAACAGGGCGAGATCGCGGCGCATAATGCAGTCTATCCCAATCAAAAGCCCCAGTGCATGGACGGCCGGTTAAAAACCAGTGTGGTATTCACCGACCCCGCCGTGGCCAGCGTGGGCCTCAGCGAAAAAGAATGCAAGGCAAGAGAGATTCCTTATCTGGTCGCGTCCTATCCGTTTGACGATCATGGAAAATCCATCTGCCTGGGGGAAACCCACGGCCATGTGAAATTAATATGCCAACCCCACACGGGCGAAGTTCTAGGCGCCCATATCGTCGGCCCCGAAGCCGGAGAGTTGATCCATCAACTCATCACCCTCATGTATTTTCACGGCACCGTTCACGACCTCGTGAAAATTCCTCACTACCATCCCACCTTGTCGGAAATCATCACCTATCCCGCCGAAGACCTGATTGAACAATTAAATGAAACAAGGGGATAGAGTGATTAACTTTTTTATTTTGTTTTGAGTTTAGAAGGATTTTAAAGGTTAGAGCGGATTGAACCTACATCCCCTCCAATTTCTCGGCGAGGCGGTCCATCTCTTCCTGGGTGTTGAGCTCGGTGGCGCACAGGAGCAGGCAGTTTTCGAGTTCCGGGTAGTGGGTTCCAAGCGGGACGCCTGCGAGGATGTGCGCTTCCTGCATCAGGTTGTCCCGGATTTCTTCCGCGGGCTTCGGGCATTCGAGGACGAATTCGTTGAAGGTGTCAGCGTCGAAGCGGATGCTGAAGCCTTTGATCTTCCGCAGTCGGTTTTTCAGGTAATCGGCTTTCCTCACGTTTAGCAACGCGACTTCACGTAATCCCTGTTTGCCCATTGTGGCGAGATAAATAGTTGCCGCCAGAGCGCACAACCCTTGATTGGTGCAGATGTTGGATGTCGCCCGTTCTCTGCGGATATGCTGTTCGCGGGTGGACAGGGTGAGGACGTAGGACCGGCGTCCGTCCCGGTCGATGGTTTCTCCGACCAGTCGGCCCGGTGTCTGGCGCAGAAATTTGTCCTGGGTGGCGAAAAATCCGACATAAGGCCCGCCGAAAGACAACGAGAGCCCGAAGGATTGCCCTTCGCCGACCACGATATCGGCGCCTCGTTCCCCCGGTGGTTTCAGGATGCCCAGGGAGAGCGCCTCTGCCACGACCACGATCAGGAGCACCCCGCGCTCCGCCAGTTGTTCTTTCAAGGAAGCGTATTCCTCGATGACTCCGAAAAAGTTAGGGCTTTGTAAAACGACCGCCGAGGTTTGATCGGTCAAAAGATTCTTTATGGAATCGACATCTGTTTTTCCGCTGGTGGCAAAGGGGATTTCAACCAGTTCGATAGGGTTGCCTTGGGTGTAGGTTGTCACCACTTGCCTGTATTCGGGATGCACGGCGCGGGAAATTAGAATTTCGTTTTTATTGTTCAAACGGCTTGCCATGATCACAGCTTCGGCGAGGGCGGACGCTCCGTCGTACATGGAGGCGTTGGCGATGTCCATGCCGGTGAGCATGGCGATCATGGTTTGGAATTCAAAAATCGCCTGCAGGGTTCCCTGGCTGACTTCGGGCTGGTAGGGGGTGTAGCTGGTTGCAAACTCTCCCCGTGAAATCAAATGATCGATCAACACCGGGCTGAAGTGGCGGTATGCCCCCGCTCCCATGAAAAGGGACACCTCTTCGGCATTGGCATTGCACTTTTGCATGTTGCCAAGGAAAGAGGTCAATTCCGATTCTGAAAGGCTTTTGGGTAAATTGAGGAGGTTGTCTCCAAGACGCAATTCTTCGGGAATGCTTTGAAAAATTTCCTCAATATTTTTCACGCCAATTTTGGCGAGCATTTCCTGGATGTCTTTTTCTGTATGGGGAATGTACCGCATCGAGTCGAGAACCTATCTGCGTTATCAGTTTATTTAGGAGGGCGTTTGTCGTAACCGAAAGAAGCGGCAGGGATAATTAGATGCCCTGGCCGCAAGCTCACTGTCCCTTTTCACATTGTGCAATGTATTGTTCAGGGGTCAGGAGATTTTCAATTTCCTTTGTATCGGAAATCTCGATTTCGGCAATCCAGCCTTTACCGTACGGGTCGCTGTTGACCAATTCGGGATGGGTTTCCAGGTCGGTGTTTACGGCGATCACTTTGCCACTGGCCGGAGCGTAGAGGTCGGAAACCGTTTTGACCGATTCGACGACTCCAAACGTTGATTCCTTGGTGACCTTGGAATCTTTTTGCGGCAATTCTACAAAAACCACGTCTCCAAGTTGATCCTGGGCAAACTGGGTGATGCCGATCACTCCTTTATTGCCGGTAATTCGGAGCCATTCGTGTTCAATCGTGTAGCGAAGATCTTTTGGGACCTCCATGTTTCCTCCATAGGATTAGATTGTATGAGTTTATTAATCTCTAAATTATATCGATGGGGCGATTACTTTTTAACCCCGGTGGGCACAAAGGGCGGTTTGACGATTTCCGCAGGCACTTTCTGGTTTCTGATTCCAACGCTCAGACGGGACCCGATTTTTGCGTGCTCCATAGATAGATAGCACAATCCGATCCCACTATTCAAGGAGGGAGAAAATGTTCCACTGGTTATCTCTCCCACGATCTGATCTTCCGAAAATACGGGGTAGTGGGGTCTTAGAACGCCTTTCCCCAGGAGCTTGATGCCCATCAACTTTCTCTTCAGGCCGGCGTCTTTTTGATTTTTAAGACTTTCCTTGCCGATAAAATCTTCTTTTTGCAGTTTGACCACCCATCCCAAACCGGCCTCAAGAGGGGAGGTTTCCGCTGTGATATCGTTTCCATAGAGCGCGTACCCCATTTCCAGACGCAGGGTATCGCGGGCCGCAAGACCGATGGGTTGAATATTAAATGATTTTCCAGCCTCCATGATTTTTTGGAATACAGATTCCGCCAGGTTGGAGTCGATATAAAGTTCGAATCCATCTTCCCCGGTGTATCCGGTCCGTGAAATTAAACAATCATTATGGTGGATTTTTCCTTTTTTAAAGTGGTAGTATTCCAGGTCATCCAGGGAAACGTCGCATAATTGTTGCAGTAAGGGTTCGGCGTCTTTCCCCTGAATGGCCAGTTGCGCGATTTCGGAGCTGGTATCGCGGATTTCAACGTCATAGGGCTTGGCAATTTTTTGCACCCATTGGAAATCTTTTTCAGAGTTTGCGGCGTTGACGCATAGAAAATAATGGTTTTCGGAAAAACGGTGGACCAGAAGGTCGTCCACAATGCCGCCATCCTCATAGCACATGACGGTATAGAGGATGGAGTTGTCCGACATAGTATCGATATCGTTGGTGACCAGTTTTTGTAGCAGTTTTTTGGATTCTTTTCCCCGGATGTCTATTTCCCCCATATGACTGACGTCGAAGATACCGACCCCGTTACGAACACATAGGTGTTCCTCAATGACACCTGCATATTGGATGGGCATGTTCCAACCGGCAAAGGGCACAAGTTTTGCGCCCAACTTCTTGTGACATTCAAAAAGGGGTGTGGTTTTCAAGGCGTTGGAAGGTTCTTGAGACATAATTTGGGAATCTGTTATCTTGGAATAAGGTTCATGGTTGTATAACCAATTTCCTTTGAGAGTTCAAGGAAGAAAAAAGGTTCCCGTTTACCGGGTTTTGATATTAGGGTAT